>CAXNJC010000256.1:0-3638 GCA_964202525.1 Pirellulales bacterium | reverse complement strand
CACGGCCCACGTCCACCCGGCCGCCGGACGCCTGATCGACGACGAGCGTGCCCACGCGGAGCTCCGTACCCGAACCCTGCAGCTCCACGATGCCGCCGCCGGCGACGCTCACCTGTGGCGGAGCCGCGAAGCCGCCCGACTGCACCTCCAGCCGGCCGATGCCGGACGCGGCGTCGACGAGCAGGGCCGTCGCCTGCGCGGTGCCCCCCTCCAGCCGCAGCCGCGGCAGCCGCGGCGTCACTCCGGCGTCGACGGCGAGCGTGCCGCCGGTGACGACCGTCGGGCTGGCTGCCAGCGCGGCGGCGTTCGCAAGTCGCAGCGTGCCCGCCTGGATCGTGGTCGTGCCCGTGTGAGCGGTGCTCCCGGAGATCGTCCAGCTGCCGCCGCCTGTCTTGAGCAGGTGCACGGTGCCGGTGCCGTTGGTGATCCCGCCGGCGATCTCGCCGCGGCCCGCACCCTGCAGCGTGAACGTGCGGTTGCCGGTGGCGGCGGTCGTCAGCGCCACGCCGCCGGCAGCGGCGGCCGTACCGGTGAACCGCATCAGCCCCGCATCCGACTGGACGACATAACTCGTGCCGCCCACGACCGCGACGATGGTGCCCTGGAAGTCGTTGGTGCCGCTGATGTTCAGGAGGCCCGCGCTCGGATTGTGCCGGCCGGCGAAGCGGATCGTGTTGGGCACCGAGCGGGTGTCCTGAATCTCGATCCGTGCGGTGGTGGCATTGCCAGCCGCTCCGAGCGTGACGGTGCCGGTGCCGAACGGCCGGGATCGCGTCACCCGGGCCACGGCGGGGCCGGGCGTGCCCGCGTCGATCGTGGTGTCGCCGGTGTAGGTGTTGTTGTTGGCGAACACGACCGTGCCGGTGCCGTCAACCGTCAGGGCCCCCTCCCCCACGATCGTGCCGGTCAGCGAGAGCAGCTGGCTGGAGTCGTTGACCACCGCGGTCGTCGCCTCATAGAGCTCGATCCGCGACGCGACCGCCTGCGACCGCGTGGTGGCGGCAGCCAAGCTGATGGTCGGCGTGCCACTCGAGCGGGCGAGTTGGAGCGAGGCGCCGGCGTCGCCGATCGTGTACGACGTGGTCGTCGAGCTGAAGGCGAGGCCGCCGATCGTGCGGGCCTGGTTCCAGTCGAGCGTGACCGCGGCGCTCGTGTTGGAGCCGAACGCCACCACCTGGTCCTCGAACCTCGGCACGCCGCCGCTCCACCGGGAGGCGGTGTCCCAGGATCCACCTGTCGCGGTGCCGCTGAAACTCACCGTGCCCGTCGCCGTCGGCTTCTGCCAGACGCGAACCCAGTCGATCTTCGTCTGGTCGCTGGCGCCCGCGGGCCACTGCGTCAGCGACGGCGTGCCCGGCCAGCCGCCGACGGCGTAGTTGAGGATCAGGTACATCGACGTCATCTGCGAGATCGCGGTGGTGTTGCTGAAACTGCTCACCTGCGTGCCGTTGAAGAAAAAGGCGGCGCTCGAATCCGACGTCCATTCCATGCCGAAGGTGTGCCAGGCGGTATTGAGGGCGGCAGCGCTCGACGGATTCACGCGGCCGGCACCGGCGGCGTTGCCGCCGCTGGTGTTTCTGTAGTGCCAGGCGGTGTGGTAGTCGGTGTTCGGGTAGCCGCTCGTTCCGCCATTGGTGCTGAGCGGAAACTCCATGATGTCGGCCTCGGGGGGCCAGCCGTTGTCGAGGCCCCAGAAGGCGGGCCACGACCCGGGCGTGGTTGGCAGGAGGATCCGGGCCTCGAAGTAGCCGCCGTCCCACCTCCCCAGCGAGTAGCCGGTGGAGATCACGCCCGAGGTGAAGGCCTTGCCCCCCTGCGCCACCCGCTCAGCCTTCAGCGTCACGGTGCCGTCGCCGGGGAAGAGCACGTTGGACGGAGCCATGTAGGCGTCGTGGTTGTGGGTCCGGCCCCACGGATAGGCATCGATCCACTTCACCGTGTCGAGGGCCGAGCCGTTGAACTCGTCGGCGAACACGAGCTTGTAGGCCGTCGACGGCGGTGCGGCCGTGGCACTCGCGGCCGGCAACGCCAGCCAGAGAACGGCGGCGACCACGCGTGGCAGCCATGCGGTGAAAGGAGCCGGCATCGGGGGCGGGTCGCTCTGGGGTCGAAGAGGCACCGGGCCTGCAGACTGAGCCTAGTTTCCCAGAGCAGCCGCCTCAACGATCAGGCCGATCAGGCCACTGCATTCGCCCCCACCAGCAGGGTCTGCCAACCGCCCTGCCCCTGTCCCCGCACCTTCCGCACCTCGCCGCGCCAACGCGACACGGCTCTCAAGCCCATGGCCGCGACCCGTCGATCGCCCCCAAAGCGGGATCGGGGCGGAACGACACGCGAGGGCACAACGCATGGCGACGGTCGTGGCGGACGGCGGGTGGAAGACCGGCACGGCGGCGGCGACACGACCGCGGCCGGCCACGCTTCGGGCGCTCGGCGCGGCCGATCCGCCCATCGCGATCGGCATCGGCGGCGAGATCTTCCGCCGCGTCGAGATCCTCAAGCACGATTCCTGGGCGGCCACGGCCGTCTATCGGTCGGCCACGCGAACCGCGAAGTGCAAGTTCAATCGAACGCAGGCGATCGGGCCCGTGCCGATGGCCTGGCTCGGGCGGCTGCTCGCCTCGCGCGAGCAGTGGTTCATGGACCGCCTCGCCGGCATCGAAGGCGTGCCGGTGTCGCTCGGTCCGGTGCGGGTCGGGAACGAGTCGGTCCGCACCGCGGTCGCCCACGAGTGGATCGAGGGCCACGCGCTCGCCGAACGCGAGTGGGTCGACGACTGGTTCTTCCCGCAGCTCGAGGCGATCCTCGACGAGGCCCATCGTCGCGGCGTCGCCCACGTCGACCTGCACAAGCGGGAGAACATCCTCGTCGACCACTGTGGTCGTCCCTGCCTCATCGACTACCAGATCTCGTACGGGATCCCCGCGGAGAGCCGCGTGGCCCGGGTGCTGCTCGGCGGCGTGCTGCGGATGCTGCAGCGCTGCGACCGCTACCACCTCCTCAAGCACCGCGTGAAGCATCGCCCCGACCAGGTGGGCCTCTCGGCCGCCGACATGCAGCGGATGCGGCCGTGGTGGATCCGGGCGCACCGCTGCGTGGCCGTGCCTTTTCGCACGGCCCGCCGTCGGCTCCTCACCGTCCTCGGCATCCGCTCGCGGAGCGGGCACGCCTTCAGCGAGGCTTTTCCCGAGGTGGCGCACCGCCGCGCGGCGTGAGCGGCGGAGACGCCCGCGGGAAGCAGTCGCGGACGCCGGTTTGCCGGGCAAATCGGCCTGCCGCCGGGGTGGTGGCCGCCGCTACACTCCCGCGGCCATGAAGATCATCTCGCGGTACGTGCTCTGGGATCTGCTCCAGGTGTTCCTGGTGGCCCTGGCCGCGCTCACCCTGTTCATGCTCGTGGTGGGTCTGGTGCGGGAGGCGCAGCAGCAGGGGCTCGGCCTGTTCCAGATCCTGATGCTCGTGCCCTACGTGCTCCCGGAGGCGATGCGGTTCGCCGTGCCGGGCACCATGCTGTTCGCCGTGGCCAGCGTGTTCGGGCGGATGTCGGCCTCCAACGAGGTGATCGCCCTGAAGGCCGCGGGCATCTCGCCGATGGCGATCATCTGGCCGGCGGCCGCGCTCGCGCTGGTGGTCAGTTT
>CAXNJC010000255.1:0-3643 GCA_964202525.1 Pirellulales bacterium | reverse complement strand
CCGCCACCATCGCCGACAACGTCGGTGACAATGTCGGCGACGTGGCCGGCATGGGTGCCGACCTCTACGAGAGCTACTGCGGATCGATCCTCGCCACCGCCGCCCTCGGTGTGGCGGCCTTCCCGTCCGAGCCACGGATGCAGCTCGCCGCGCTCTTTCTCCCGATGGCCATCGCCGCGGTGGGCACGCTGCTCTCGATCTGGGGCATCTACCAGGTGAAGACGCAGGAAGACTCCTCGCAGAAGGCGCTGCTCGCCGCCCTCGCCAAGGGGATCAACTTCTCGACCGTGGCGATCGTGGTGGCTGCCTTCGTGGTCACCTTTCTGGTGATGGGAGGCGGGCACATGGGCGTCGCGATCTCCGTGATCGTGGGCCTGGTCGCCGGCTGGCTGATCGGCAAGTGGACCGAATACGCCACCAGCAACGAATATGCCCCCACCAAGGAACTCGCCGACCAGGCCCTCACCGGGCCCGCGACGATCATCATCGGCGGCGTCGCCGAGGGCATGCTCTCCACGTGGGCGCCCGTGCTGATCACCGGGGCGGCCACGCTGCTCGCCTTCGGCTTCGCCAACGGCTTCGACTTCCGGAACCCGGCGGCCTTCGCCCTGGGGCTCTACGGCGTGGGCATCGCCGCCGTCGGCATGCTCGCCACCCTCGGCATCACGCTGGCCACCGACGCCTATGGCCCGATCGCCGACAACGCCGGCGGCAATGCCCAGATGGCGGGCCTGCCGGAGATCGTCCGCGAGCGGACCGATGCCCTCGACGCGCTGGGCAACACGACCGCCGCCACGGGCAAGGGCTTCGCGATCGGCTCGGCGGCGCTCACGGCGCTGGCGCTCCTGGCCGCCTACGTGGAGGAGGTTCGCATCGGCTTCGATCGCTGGGGCCATGCAGCCGTGACTGCGCGGGACGACGTGCAGTCGCTCACGGCCGGCGGCAAGACGGTCGACCTCAAGCCTGGCGAATGGGTCAAGCTCGCGGATCGCCTCGTGATCCAGGTGGGCGACAAGCCCGAGGCCAACCGCACGTGGCTCGTGCTCGATCCGGCGGTGCTCGACGGCCGCCGCGGCCGCGATGGCAAGCTCAAGATGGAGCCCGCCATCAAGGGGCTCGAGGGTTCGGCCAGCTACGTCGTCAGCGACACCGTGCCCGACGCCTCCATCGTGGAGGCGCTGCTCGACGAGGGCCGCATCGCCCCGGTCAAGACGGCGACCATGGCCGACTTCATGAGGTTCTACGACGTCACGCTGATGAACCCCAAGGTGCTCGTGGGCATGTTCATCGGAGCCATGAGCGTGTTCGTGTTCTGCGCTCTGACGATGAAGGCTGTCGGCCGGGCAGCGAAGGGCATGGTGGAGGAGGTCCGGCGGCAGTTCCGCGAGAACCCGGGCATCATGGACGAGAACAACCCGCAGAAGCCCGACTACGAGACGCCGGTGGCGATCAGCACCAAGGCGGCCCAGCGGGAGATGATCCTGCCGTCGGTGCTGGCTCTCGTCGTGCCACTCGCCGTGGGATTGTTGCTCGGCGTGGGGGGCGTGCTCGGCCTGCTCGTCGGTGGCCTGACCACGGGCTTCTGCGTGGCCGTGTTCATGGCCAACGCGGGCGGCGCGTGGGACAACGCCAAGAAGCACATCGAGGCCGGCGCGCACGGCGGCAAGGGGAGCGACGCCCACAAGGCGGCCGTCGTGGGCGATACCGTGGGCGATCCGTTCAAGGACACGAGCGGCCCGAGTCTCAACATTCTCGTGAAGCTCATGAGCATGGTGAGCGTGGTGATCGCCGGCCTCGTCGTGCGGTACTCCCTCGAGGCGCTCGGGATCTTCTGATTCGGATCGTGATGGTGGCGGCCACATGGCGACAATGGGGTGCCGTGGCCGGTCGGCGACATGCTCGGAGCCGGCGGACTTTGCTACGGAATGCTCCGGTGGCCTCCGACGCACGTGGTGAGGCGCACAGTGCACCGTCTCCTGCGCGTGCCCCGACCGGCCACTGCTCCTGCGTGCTGCGTCAGGCAGGCGTTGGCAGGTTCGGCGGAGCGGGTCGGGGGAACGCGCAGGAGACGGTGACATTTGTGGACGCTGGGCGTCGATATTCCGTTGGGGCAGAGCAATCACAAATGCCGCCGGCTCCGAGCATTTCACCGCCCGCTCCGAAATGACTTTCTTCTCACAGCCGTTTCCTGACCAACGCCGCGTCATGCAACCCGGATTCGCGTTCGAGATCGAGGCCACGGCCGGGGCGGCGCGGGCGGGCACGCTCACCACGCCCCACGGCCGCGTGCCCACGCCGCTGTTCATGCCGGTGGCCACGCTCGCCAGCGTGAAGGGGGTCGACATCGGTCGGGTCCGCGAGACGGGCGCTGGGATGATTCTCTCCAACGCGTATCACCTCCACGTGCGGCCTGGCGAGGAGCTCGTCGAGCGGGCAGGGGGGCTGGCGGCCTTCATGGGTTGGCACGGGCCGACGCTCACCGACTCCGGCGGGTTTCAGGTGTTCAGCCTCGCGCGGCAGGTGAAGGTTACCGAGGAAGGGGCCTTCTTCCGGTCGCACGTCGACGGCCGAGCGGTCGAGTTCACCCCGGAGAACTCGATGCGCATCCAGCAGTCGATCGGCGCCGACGTAGCGATGCAGATGGATCACGTCGTGGCGCTGCCTGCCGAGCGGGCGGTCGTGGCCGAGGCGATGCAGCGGTCGCTCCGCTGGGCCGCGCGGTGCCGCGACGCACACCGGCGGCCGGACCAGGCGCTTTTCGGGATCGTGCAGGGAGGGCTCGACCCCGAGCTCCGCCAGCAGAGCGCGGAGGGGCTGCGGGCGATCGGCTTCCCGGGCTATGCCGTCGGCGGGCTCTCGGTCGGCGAGGGGCCCGAGGCGATGGTGGCGGCGCTCCGCGCGACCATGCCCCACCTGCCGTCCGACCGGCCGCGATACCTGATGGGCGTCGGCCAGCCCCGCGACATCATCGCCGCCGTGGCCGCCGGGATCGACATGTTCGACTGCGTGCTGCCGACGCGCTGCGGCCGCAACGCCCTGGTCTACACGTTCGCCGGGCAGGTGCGGCTCCGCAACGCGAAGTATGCCGCCGACGAACGGCCGCTCGAGGAGGGCTGCCCCTGCCTCGCCTGCCGGCATGATCGGCGGTATGTCCGCCATTTGTTCATGGCCGACGAGATGCTCGGGCCCGTGCTGGCGTCGATCCACAACCTGACCTTCTACCAGCGGCTGGTCGCCCGGCTACGGGCCGCGATCGTGGCGGGACGGTTCGAGTTGGAGTGCACCTCACTGCTCGCGGCGGCGGGAGGGCCGGAGCCGTGATGGCCCCGCGAGTGCGTGGCGTCCGCACGCTGCGGACGGCTCTTGCCGCTCGCGCGACGAAGCCACTACATTTGCCGGTTTCCCATGTTCGGGCCTGAATCCCCGCGGCCGCGCCGGTGCCGGATCCACCATGATTGAGTCCCCGTCCACCGCGGTTTCCGCCGTCCTCGGCCTCGTCCCGGGCTGCCTTGCGCAGGCTGCGGGTGCCGGGGATCGCCCCGAGGCCTTGGTGCTGCAGTACCTGCCGCTGGTGGCGATCGCCGCCGCCGCCTACCTGCTCCTCTTCCGGCCCGAGCGGGAGCGGGTGAAGAAGCAGCAGGAA
>CAXNJC010000254.1:0-3663 GCA_964202525.1 Pirellulales bacterium | reverse complement strand
AGCGGCGCTCGGCCCGGTCGCCATCCGACGCCTCGAGGCGGCCCTCGGGCACGACGAGCGTGTTCCGCGGCAGAAGCAGCGCGGTCACGTCGCTGTCGAAGGAGCCCAGCCCCGCCTCGCGCCAGGCCACAGGCTGATCGTTGAGCGTGGCTGCACGCCATGCGTCGGCGATGTCCGCCGCCTCGCAGACGAGCAGCACCCGATCACCCGGTTCGACACCCGCCGGTCGGCCAAACCTCCGCACCCAGCCCGGTAGCGCGGCCGTTGGAGGCTCCCAGGCAGTGCCAAGGTGGATCGCATGCCGTGGCACGGGCTCACTCCTCGCTCACGGGATCACCACGCCGCGGCCCGTCGTCTCGCCCGCCAGCATCCGCGACGCCCAGCCGCCCGCGTCGGCCAGCGGCAGCCGCGTCACCGGCAACGCGGCCGCCACCCGGGGCCAGAGATCCGCAAGCCTGCTCCAGAGCGCGGCCCGCTCGGCGGGCGTGGGCAGGCCGGCCGCGTCGATGCCCGCGAGCGTGATGCCCCGGAGGATGAACGGGTGCACGCTCGTGAGCAGGTCGGCTCCGCCCGCCATGCCGATCGCGGCCACGGCCCCGCCCGGCTGCACGGCCCGGAGCACGTCGGCGAGGAGCGGGCCACCGACCGTGTCGACCACGCCGGCCCAGCGTCCTTTCACGAGCGACTTCGGCGTGGGGTCGCGGATCGCCTCTGGAGCGACCACCTCCGCGGCGCCCAGCGCCCGCAGGGCCGCGGCAGCCGCGGGCTTCCGCGAACAGGCGACCACGCGGCGGCCCGCGGCGGCGAGCGTTGCCACGGCGAGCATGCCCACGCCCCCGCTGGCGCCCGTCACGAGCCAGGCCTCGTCGGGGACGGCGTGCCGCTCGGCGACCAGGCTCGCCAGCCGGTCGCAGGCGATCAGCGCCGTCAGGCCCGCCGTGCCGAGGGCCATCGCCGCGTCGGCCGAGAGCGTTTCCGGCCTCGGGATCACGGCGTGTGCCGGCGCCCGCACGAGCGTCGCGAAGCCGCCGTCGCGCATCTCCCCGAGGCCGTTGCCGGTCACCACCACCGCCCTGCCGGCCGGGAGACTACCGCCGGCCACCACCACGCCGGCCGCGTCGATGCCCGGCACGAGCGGCGAGGTCCGCATCACGCCCGGATGCCCGGCGCAGCAGAGGGCGTCCTTGTAGTTAAAGCCCGCCGCCTCCACCCGCACCACCGCCTCGCCGGCTGCCGGCCGCTCGGTCGCGGCCCAGCCGAGCGGGTCGAGGCCCGCCGCCACGGTGCCATTCGGCAGCCGCAGGACACGCCAGCAGATTTCGTCGCCGATTTCCGTCATTCCGTCTGGGCCTCCGGATTCCGCACCGCCGACGCGCCAGGGAACGGTGGCGCCGTCTATACTCCGCGACGGCCCGGATCGTACCGCGGGCCCGACGAGACCATCCACCCACAGGAGCCGACGACGACGATGGGAAACGCCCTCGAGTTCACCGACGACAACTTCCAGAGTGACGTGCTCGGCTCCTCCGTGCCGGTGCTCGTCGACTTCTGGGCGCCCTGGTGCGGACCGTGCCGGATGATCGGGCCGGTCATCGAGGAGCTCGCGGCCGAGAATGCGGGCACGTTCAAAGTCGGCAAGGTCAACGTCGACGACAACAACCGCCTGGCGATGGCCTACAACGTGGCCAGCATCCCGACGATCATGATCTTCAGCGGCGGCAAGCTCGTGCAGCAGTTCATGGGCGTGCAGTCGAAGGCCAAGCTCCAGCAGGCCCTCGACGAGGCGAAGTCGGCCTGACCGGCTACGCCCCCGCCGACGCCAGTACCCCGGCCTCGTCGGCCGTGCCGCGCCACCGCTCCACGGTGGCGTCGTCCACGAAGCCGGCGAGGTCGAAGGTGGCGCCGGGCTGCCGGAGCTTCTCCACGGCCTTCGCCTCGATCTGGCGGACCCGCTCGCGGGTGACGTCGAAGATGGTGCCGACCTCCTCGAGCGTGTAGGAGTAGCCGTCGGCGAGGCCGAACCGCAGCCGGAGGATCTCCCGCTCGCGATACGACAGCGACTCGAGCGCCCGGGCGATCGTGCCCTGGAGCGACTGCTGGTTCACGCCCTTGAGCGGATCGTCCTCGCGACGGTCGCTGACGAAGTCGCCCACCGACCCCTCCTCAGACTCGCCGAGCGGCTGATCGAGCGAGACCGGCCTGCGGGCCATCCGGCAGATGCATTCGGCCTCCTCGACCGAGAGCCCGGAGATCTCGGCCAGTTCCTCGACGGTGGCGGGCCGGCCGTGCGCCTGGAGGAAGTCGCGCTGCACGTTCCGCATCCTCGTCATCGCGTCGACCATGTGCACGGGCACGCGGATCGTGCGGCTCTGGTCGGCGATCGCCCGCGTGATCGCCTGCCGGATCCACCACGTGGCATAGGTTGAGAACTTGAAACCGCGGGCATGTTCGAACTTATCGACGGCCCGCATCAGGCCGGAGTTGCCTTCCTGGATCAGGTCGAGGAACGTCAGCCCGCGATTGCGGTACCGCTTGGCGATGGAGATCACGAGCCGGAGGTTGCCCGCGGCGAGGTCTCGCTTGGCGGCGTCGTACCGCGACTGCAGATCCTCGAGCCGGTCGAGCCGGCGGCATAGCGTCGGGCGGCTCTCGCGGGTGGCCATCAGGATGCCGCGCCGCTCCCGCTGCAGCTCGGCGGCGGTCGCCCGATCGACGGCCGCGGCCCCCGTGGCGGCGAGTTGGCGGCCGATCGCCTCGTGGCGGGCAGCCAAGGCCCTCAGGTGGCGGAGCAGCGGAAGCAGCCGCTGGATGCGGAGCTGCATCTCCTCGACGAGCCGCACCCCCTTGTTCCGCTGGCGGACGAGCCGCCGCCACGCCGCCCGCCGGACGTCGTCGGCCATGCTCTTGGACATCGCCACCCGGAACAGCCGCCGCTTCTCCTGCTCGATCCGCTTGAGCGTCACGAGGTTGGGGCCGATCCGCTTGAGGAGCCGCTTCTTCTCGCGGGTGTTGGTCACGGACACCTCGATCGTGCGATCGAGCCGCAGCGTGCCGGCCTGCACCCGCTCGAGGAGCTCGATCGCGCCGGCGATCACGAAGTCGTTCGCGAGCAGCGTGCGGCGAAACCGCCGCCGCCAGAGTTCGATCTGCCGGGCGTGTGCCACCTCGGTCTCGCGGTTGAGCAGTGGGATCCCGCCCATCTGCAGGAGATACAGGCGGATCGGGTCGTCGATCACCGCCGTGCGGCGCGCGGCAGGCCGGCCAGGCTTCGCCGTCGTGGAGGGCTTGCGTCGCGGGTCGGTGTCGGTCACGGCGTGCCGCATGGGAGGGTTCCGGAGGTGGCGGCTGCCCGCCCCGGGGCGTTTCCCGGAGCCTCGCGGGCGTCCGGCCGACCGACACCGCAGATTCGGTGCCGAACCCGCAGCCTGCCGAGGTCGGAGGGCAGAGAGCCTGATTTCAGGCCCGTCGCCCGCGAGGGAGGTCCGGCGGCGGGGCCGGCTGCGTCGCCGTGGGGCGACACCGACCCGGCGACGTCGCCCGAATGCACCGCACGCGGCCGCACGACTCAAGAACACCCCTACGCCGACACGAATAGCGAAGGGGGCGGTGTGTGCCCGACGGTGTAGAATCCGTGTGCGGCGTTCGTGACGATTGCGAGGGCCG
>CAXNJC010000253.1:0-3666 GCA_964202525.1 Pirellulales bacterium | reverse complement strand
GCGCCGACCGGCTGGCCCTTCGGGGCCGCCTGGCCGGCGGCCTTCGCCGCCCGTTCCTTCCACACCTCCTCGATCGCGTCGCCGCCCACGAGCCCGTAGAGACGCGGCCGCGGCGGGATCAGGGAGGTGTCGATGTCCTGGTAGGTTATTTCGGGGTCGCCGTTCGGCCCGCAGGTGGCGATCGTCGACTTGAGCCACTTCTCCGTGTTCGCCTCGAAGGCGTCGCACCACTCCGCCGCCTCGCGTCGCTTGCCCTCCGGGTCGGTCGCCTTCAGCCCAGGCATCGCGAACGCGGGCTTGAAGTGGGCACCGCGGCACTCGTCGCGGAGCAGCGCCCCCTTGAGGATCAGCTTCGCGATCGGAAACATGTCGCCGAGCGCCTTGGTGAACACGACGTTTTGATTCGTCCAGTTGCCCGTGTCGGACACGGCACACCGCTGCCAACGCTCGGCCATCCGGCAGACTTCGTCGTAGGCTGCCGCCAACTGGTCGTTGCGCCGCACCACCGTGGCCACCCGCGTCATCAGGTTGCCGAGTTCCTGGTGGAGGGCGTAGGGGTTCTCGTCGCCCGCCGTTCGGGCGAGCAGTTCGCGATGCTTCTCCTCGTGCCGCCGGATCGCCGCGTCGAACAGCCGCGTCTGGTCACCCGCCGCCTTCGCCGATCCGCACACGGCGGCGAGCGTGGGAGCCACGAACAGCCCACTGAAGATGCAGGAGAGCAACGAGTTGGCCCCGAGCCGGTTGGCCCCGTGATACTGGTAGTCGCACTCGCCGATCGCGTACACGCCGGGGAGGCTGGTCTGCTGGTTGCGGATCGCGCCTTCAACCATGCCGCCCGACGCGCTCCGCTCGTAATCCACCCACAGGCCGCCCATCGAGTAGTGAACCGCGGGGAAGATTTTCATCGGCGTCACCCGAGGATCGACGCCCTGGAACTTCTCGTAGATGTCGAGGATGCCACCCAGTTTGCGATCGAGCGTCTCCTTCGGGATATGCGTGAGGTCGAGATACACGCAGAGCCGATCCTTCTCCACGGAGAGGCCGTCGGTGGTGCAGATGTCGAAGATCTCGCGGGTGGCGATGTCGCGGGGCACGAGGTTGCCGTATTTGGGATACCGCTCCTCGAGGAAGTAGGACCGCTCGGCCTCCGGGATGCTGCGGGGATCGCGCGGATCCTGGGGCTTCCGCGGCACCCACACCCGGCCGCCCTCACCGCGGGCGCTCTCGCTCATCAGGCGGAGTTTGTCGGCACCCGGGATCGCGGTGGGGTGCACCTGGATGAACTCACCGTTGCCATACCACGCCCCGGCCTGGTAGGCGCGGCTCACGGCGCTGCCGGTGCACACCATCGACATCGTCGAGCGGCCGTAGATCAGCCCGTTTCCACCCGTGGCGAGCACCACGGCGTCGGCCGGAAACGCCTTGAACTGCATGGTGACGAGATCCTGGCAGATCGCGCCGCGGCAGCGGCCGGCTTCGTCGAGGACGGGGCCGAGGAAGTCCCAAAACTCCCACTTCTTGACCTTGCCCTCGACCTCCCAGCGGCGGACCTGCTCGTCGAGCGCGTAGAGCAGTTGCTGGCCGGTGGTGGCTCCGGCGAAGGCGGTCCGCTTGTAGAGGGTGCCGCCAAATCGCCGCTGGTCGCGAAAGCCCTCCGAGGTGCGGTTGAACGGCACCCCGAGGCGATCCATCAAATCGATGATCTTGGGCCCCCAGTCGGCCATCTCCTTGACCGGCGGCTGGTGCTGGAGGAAGTCGCCCCCGTAGACGGTGTCGTCGAAGTGCTTCCACTCGCTGTCACCCTGCTGCCGGGTGAGCGCGTTGACGCTATTGATGCCCCCCTGGGCGCACACGCTGTGCGACCGCTTCACCGGCACCAGGCTCACGAGGTCGACGTCGACCCCGAGTTCGGCGAGCCGCATGGTGGCCGCGAGGCCGGCGAGGCCTCCGCCGACGACGAGAACCCTCGAGTTGGCCATGGGAAAGTCCTACGTGATGGGTCAGTGGGTGGTGGTGGGAATCGGAGTGGGCGCGACGGCGCTTCCGGGTACAGCGAGGGCCCGCTTCTGCTTTTCTGCCCAGACCTCGGCCTCTTTCGCCTTGACGACGTCCAGGCTGCGGAAACCGCCCAGGGCCCCGAGCCCCGCCGCGGCCAGCCCCAACCCGACGAAGATGCTCACGACGTTGGCCCGCCGCATCGCGGCCGGGCTCGTCCACAGGCCCCAGGTGATGCCCAGCGTCCAGAGCCCGTTCGCGAAGTGGAACACCGTGGAGAGGATCCCGACGGCGTACAGGATCGACACGAGCGTGGGCTGCAGCGCCTCGGCGGCCGTGCTCGCCGCGTGGTGCGGGTCGAACCGCCCGCCGCCGACTGGCCTGCCCAGCCAGTGCAGCTGCATGATGTGCCACACGATGAACGCGAACGCGATCATGCCTGTGGCCCGCTGGAGCGTGTAGCGGACGTTGCCGACGTACGGGTAGGAGCCGACGTTCGGCAGTCCGTTGGCGATGATCACGAAGCCCACCGCCGCGTGAAAGAGCATCGGCAGGAAGATGAACGCCCACTCGATCGGCACCAGCAACGGGCCCAGCGAATGGATCAGGTCGACCCGCGACTGGAACGTCCGGCCGTCGTCGCCGGCCAGGATCGACGCGTTGGTGAGGAGGTGAACCGCCAGGAACGCCCCCACGGGAATTAGCCCGGCGAGCGAGAACAGGCGGTAGATGAGGAACTGGTGACGTTCCAGGAACGACGGAGAGGACTCGCTCACGGTTGGCCTTTCGGGACGGCAGCGTGACCTGCGTGGATATGCCGCTGCGACGCATCGACTCCGGTCGGTTCGCGGCCGCGACAGTCCCGGGGGAGTATAGGAGGGGCGGGCAGGGCGACAACGCCGCACGCTGATTTGGCGTGCCAGCCTGCCGATTTTATACTCGGGCTTCGACACGGGCAGCCTGGGCGGCTCGTGCGGCTACGGAGGGTGGCTGGTGACGGAGTTCGACGACGATTCGGCCTCGGCAGCCGAAGCTCCGCACCGGGATCACGAGGTCGTCTCGCACCTTCCCGACGGCGTCGCGGTCGTCGATTCGGCTGGTGCGGTCGAGTGGGCGAACGAACGGCTCACGGCCTGGTGTGCCTCCGGCGACCTCCGAGGCCGCGACTTTCTCCTCACGCTGGCGGGCTGGTCGGCCGAGCACCGGCCCGACGCGGTGTCGGCCTTCCACGAGGCGCTGCTCGGCGGCCGGGCGGTGGCGTCGATCCTGAAGACGGCGGCCAACCGCTACTTCGCCGTGCACGCCTCCGCCGCCTACTCGCCGGCCGATCTCTCCAGGGGTCCGCGGGCGGTCGTCACGGTTCGCGACGTGACGCAGACCATCCTCGAGCAGCAGAAGCGGGCGGCGATCCATGCCGCGGGCCAGAAGCTGGCCGACCTCTCGCCCGCCGAGCTCGCCGACATGACGGTCGGCGAGCGGATCGAACTGCTCAAGAGCAACATCATCCACTACTCGCGCGACCTGCTGCAGTTCGACGTCGTCGAGATCCGCCTGCTCGACCGGCAGACCGGCCGGCTCGAGCCACTCCTCGCCGAGGGGATGCAGCCCGAAGCCGAGGCCCGCATCCTCTACGCCCGCCCCGAACATAACGGCGTGACAGGCTATGTGGCC
>CAXNJC010000252.1:0-3671 GCA_964202525.1 Pirellulales bacterium | reverse complement strand
ACCTCCTGCCCACCCTGCGTGAAGGAGTTCCCCGGACTCGTGCGGCTGGCTGCCGCGCATCCCGAGCATGTGGCATGCCTCTCGCTGGCGGTCGATTACGAGGGGATCGGCGCGGCCGAGGACGTGCTGCCGGCGGTCCGGGCGTTTCTCGAACGGGTCGGGGCGGGGCGGGTGATCAACATGGTGTCCACCGAGGAGTCCGACGCGCTCTACCGCAAGCTCGACCTGGCGAGCGTGCCGGCGGTGTACGTCTGGCGGCCCGACGGGTCGCTGGCTGTGCGGTTCGACGACGATCACGCCGCCCGGTCGCTGGGCAGGCCCTTCACCTACGACGACGTCGAGGACGTGGTGGCAGGGCTCCTGGCGACATCGCGTTGAGCGGCGGGTTTCCGCGGCGGTAGACTGCCGGCATGCCTCCTCCCACCCGCAGCGACACCGTCCGCAGCCCGTTTCTGGGAGGCCGCGAGACCGTCGAATCGATCGTCGTCGCCTTCGCACTGGCCCTGCTCTTCCGGGCCTTCGAGGCGGAGGCGTTCGTGATCCCCACCGGCTCGATGGCGCCCACCCTGATGGGCCGCCACAAGGATCTCGCCTGCCCGGCGTGCGGGGCCACGTTCCAGGTGGGGGCCAGCCAGGAGTGGGACGAGGCCGCCGGTCGGCTGCGGCCCGACCGGCTCGTGCCCGCGGCCACCTGCTTCAACTGCGGCCACGAGACGCCCCTCGCCGCGCAGCCCGGCCGGCCCGACCCGCGGTATCCGTCGTTCAACGGCGACCGGATCCTGGTCGACAAGTTCACCTACGACTTCCGCCCGCCCGAGCGCTGGGATGTGACGGTCTTCAAGTATCCGGAGGACGCGAAGACCAACTACATCAAGCGGCTCGTCGGCCTGCCCGGGGAGACGGTGTTTCTCGCCGGCGGCGACATCTGGACGGCGACCGGCGACGCGGCGCCTGCGATCGCCCGCAAGCCGCCGCGGACGCTCCGGGCGATGCTGCAGTGCGTGCACGACGCCGACAAGGTGGCGGCGCCGCTCGTCCAGGCCGGCTGGCCCACGGCGTGGATCGACTGGTCGGCGGAGGCGGCCGCGGCGGCCCGCTGGACGACGGATGACGACGGCCGCTCGTTCACAGCGTCGTGCCCGGCCGGGTCTGCGGCCGAACTCCGCTTCCGCCACGTGGTGCCCTCGGCCGACGACTGGCGGGCGATCCTCGGCGGCGGCAAGCCGCGGCCCGCGGAGCCGACGCCGATCGTCGACTCGCAGTCGTACAACACCACGCCGGCGCGGATGCACCCCGTCGGCGACCTCGCGGTCGAGCTTGAGGTCGAGAGCCGCGGCGATGCCGGCACGCTCGAACTGGATCTCGTGGAGGCCGGCGAGCGGCACACGCTGGCCATCGACCTCGCGGACGGCATCGCCCGAATCGACGTGCCCGGTGCCGGTGCGGCCACGGCGCGAACGGCGGTCCGCGGGCGGGGAGCGTGGCAGATCTGCTTCGCGAACGTCGACGACGAACTGTCGCTGTTCGTCGACGGTCGGCGGGTCGCGTGCGACGCGCCGACGGCCTGGAGTCGGGCCATGCCCACCGCGGCGGCGCAACCCCTGGTGGCGCCGGCAACGCCCGGCTCGCGGGAGCCGAGCGATCTGGCGCCGGTGGGCGTGCGGGTCTCGGGCGGCGACGTCCGGCTCTCGGGCCTGCGGGTGCTCCGCGACGTCTACTACGTGCCGATGGTCGACGTGGCCCGCGACGGCCTGCCGATCGAGGAGCCCGTGCTCGAGTTCCCACTCGGCGACGGCGAGTACTTCATGCTCGGCGACAACTCGGCCGCGAGCAAGGACAGCCGGCTGTGGCTCGACGGGCACCACGTGGACCGCCGGCTGCTGGTGGGCAAGGCGCTCGTCGTCTTCTGGCCGCACGCCGTGCCCGCCTCGTGGTCGGTGCCGCTGCGGTTTCGCGGCTGGGATTTGCGGTTGCCCTCGTGGCCCAACTTCGGGAGGATGCGATTCGTGCGGTGAACGGCCCGGAGGCCCCGCGCATCCCGGCGGAGTGGCACGGATGTCGCTTCTGAGCGTCGAAGGTCTCGTCAAGAACTACGGCCGGCGGCGCGTCGTCGACGGCGTCGACTTCCACGTCGAGGCGGGCGAGATCGTGGGCCTTCTCGGCCCCAACGGCGCCGGCAAGACGACCAGCTTCCGGATGACCTGCGGGATCGTGATCCCCGACTCCGGCCGCGTGCTGCTCGACGACGAGGTGATCACCGACTGGCCGATGTTCAAGCGGGCGCGAGATGGCGGGATGGGCTACCTGGCCCAGGAGCAGAGCGTGTTCCGCAAGCTGACCGTCGAGCAGAACCTGCTGGCGATCATGGAACTGATCGGGATGGGACCGAAGGCGCGGCGGAAGCGGTGCGAGGAGCTGCTCGAGCAGTTCGACATCGTGAAGATCCGGCGTTCCAAGGCGCACTACATCTCCGGCGGCGAGAAGCGGCGGCTTGAAATCGCCCGCTGCCTGATCACAGAACCGCGGATCATCCTCCTCGACGAGCCCTTCACCGGCATCGACCCGGTCACGATCCATTCGATCCAGAAGATCATCCGCGGCCTCCGGGACGACGGCATCTCCATCCTGATCACCGACCACCGCGAGCGGGAGACCCTGGCGATCACCGACCGGAGCTACGTGATTCGCGCCGGCAAGGTGCTCTGCCACGGATCGGCCGACGAGGTTCTCAACAACCCCGATGCCAAGAAGTACTACTTCGGCGAGAGCCACGGCGTGACGGCGGCCTGACCCGTACGCCGGGCAGCCGCAGACCCCGCCGCCGAGGCCCGGAGCGATCCGCGATGCGGGAACGCGACATCAAGCGGCTGGCGACGAAGTGGCTGCGGTCGCCCCCGCCGGGTCTGCCCCGGCGGCTCCGCGGCTGGTACGCGGTGGCTGTCGCCATCGTCACGGCCGTCGTGGCCGCAACCGCTCCGTTGTGCCCGGTGACCGACGCCGAGGGCAGGCCCGCCTGGCGGGTCGAGATGGTGAACGACGGCGACACGATCACCTGCATCGATCACGACGGGCGGCACGTCCGCATCCGGCTCGTGGGGATCGACGCCCCGGAGCTCGACCAGCCGCGTGGCCGGGAGGCCCGCGCCGCCCTCGCCGCCAAGCTCGCCGGCGGCGTCGTCCGCGTGGAGGGCCGATCCCGCGACCAGCACGGCCGGATCCTGGGCACGCTGCACGTGGGCGATCGGAACCTCAATCGCGACATGGTGGCCGACGGCTGGGCCTGGGCGTTCACCGGATTCGCCGAGGACGACGACCTCATCGCCGCCGAGGCGGCGGCGCGGCGCGATCGCCGCGGGCTGTGGGCCGATCCGCAGCCGCTGGCCCCGGGCCGCTGGCGGGAACTCCATCCACCCCACACCATGCCCCGGTAGCCGTGCGCGGCCGGGTTCGGCAGGGCCCCTTCCCCGCCACCGGCCCGCTGGTTTAGCGTCACTCTCATGGCCACCCACGACGACATCGTGATCACAGGCATCGGCGTCGTCAGCCCGATCGGCGTCGGCAGGGAGGCGTTCTGGGGTGCGATGGCATCCGGCACGAGCGGTATCCGGCCGATCACCGGCTTCGACGCCTCCGGCCTGGCGGTGCGGTTCGGCAGCCAGGTCGTCGACTTC
>CAXNJC010000251.1:0-3682 GCA_964202525.1 Pirellulales bacterium | reverse complement strand
CCTGTCTCGAGGCCTGTCCGACCGACGCGTTTCCGGAGCCCGGCGTGCTGGACGCCGCCCGCTGCATCAGCGCGCTGACCGTGGAGAGCCAGTCACCGATCCAGGTGGAACTCCGCGCCGGCATGGGCGACTGGGTGTTCGGATGCGACGTCTGCCAGGAGGTCTGTCCGTGGAATCGGCACGCGCCGGGCTCGAGCGAGCCCACGTTCCAGCCGCGTGATGCCGCCGCCACGCTCCCGCTTGCGGACCTGCTCGGCCTGGACGAGGCGGGCTTCCGCCGCCGGTTTCGTGGCTCCGCGGTCAAGCGGGCGAAGCGCACGGGGCTCCTCCGGTCGGCGGCGATCGCCCTCGGCAATCGGCCCCACGCCGCGAGCTTTCCCGCGCTCGCGGCGGCGGCCCGCGACGCCGATCCGGTGGTCCGCGAGGCGGCGGCCTGGGCGCTCGGCCGCTGGCTCGAGGCGGGCGTCATGAGCGACGCGTGCCGGGCGGCGCTGGCCGCTCACGACTCCTCGCATGACGACACCTCGTCGACGTCGGCCGACGGGTCGCGGCCCGGGCCGTCCACCGTGTAGAAGCGGTCGAGCACCGCCTGCCAGTCGGCGTTCACCTTCACGCCGATGAAGGCGTCGCGGACGGCGAGCGGCTCGGGGTGGACGCGGGCATACTTGATGGCGAACTTCCGCATGCTGCGGCCCGCCACCTGCTCGCCGTGGAGTTCCATCGAGAGCGCCCAGTGCTCGCGAAGCACGTCCCGCTGCTCGTGAATGGTGGGCGGCGGCGGCGGCGCGTCACCGGCGAGCAGGGCGAGCGTCTGACGGAAGATCCATGGGTTGCCGATCGCCCCACGGGCTACGCTCACGGCGTCCACGCCCGTCTGGCCGAGCATCGCCACGCAGGCCTCGGCCGAGAAGAGGTCGCCCGAGCCGATCACGATCCGCGGCCCTGCGTGCCGCTTCACGGCCGCGAGAAAATCCCAGCTGCTCGGCCCCACGTACTTCTGCTTCACCGTGCGGCCGTGCACCGTGATCGCCGCCGCACCTCGGGCGAAGGCCCCGTCGAAGATCGCCCAGAAGTTGTCGAGGCTCTCGGGCGTGTCGTCGAGCCCGCGGCGCATCTTGAGAGTGACCGGCACGTGCGGCGGCACCGCATCGCGGACCTTCGCCACGATCTCGAGCGCCGTCGTGGGCTGCGAGAGGAGATAGCCGCCTCGGCAGCGGCCCAGCACCTTCTTGACCGGACAGCCGAAGTTGATGTCGATGACGTCGTAGCCCTCGGTCACGAGCCGCCGCGCTGCCGGGGGGAAGTCGTCCGGGTTCGAGCCCATCAGCTGGCCGCCCACGGGATGCTCCTCGGCGGCGACCGCCAGACGGGCGAGGTTGCGGCGGTTGGTGCCGGCCGTGGCCACGAACTGGTCGAGTAGCACCTCGCCGAGCGAGTAGGCGGCGCCGTGGCGGCGGGCGAGCACCCGCATGGCGCGGTCGCTGTAGCCCGAGAGCGCGGCCTGCACCACCGGCGACGGCAGGGGGACGCCGCCGATCACGAGCGGCCGGGCGTGGGTCGCCGTTTCGGTCACGTGAGCACCGGGCACATGTCGAACCACGTCCGCCCCTGCGCGGCCATCCACTCGAAGCTGGAGAGCGGGCCCCAGTCGCCGGGCTCGTAGACGTCGGGAGGTGGCAGCGTCGGTGCGGCCCAGGCGGCCACGAATGGGTCGATAATCTCCCACGACTTCTCCACCTCGTCGGCCCGTGCGAACAGGCTGGCGTCGCCCTCCATGACGTCGAGCAGGAGCGGCTCGTAGGCCTCGGGCAGCCGCCCGGCGAAGCGGCGGGAGTAGCTGAAGTCGAGGTCGGTGAGGCGGAGGTGCATGCCGGCGCCCGGCACCTTGGTGTGGAAGTGGAGCTGGATGCCTTCGGCAGGCTGGATCTGGATCACGAGCCGGTTGGCCTCGCGGGCGTGGGCGGGCGTGCCGTTGGCGAAGAGCTCGAGCGGGGGCTGGCGGAAACCGATCACGATCTGGGTGGTGCGGCAGCTCATCGCCTTGCCGCTCCGCAGGTAGAAGGGCACGCCCTGCCACCGCCAGTTGTCGATCTCGAGGCGGATGGCCCCGAAGGTGGCCGTGCGGCTCCCCGCCGGCACGCCGGGCTCGGTGAGGTAGCCGCGGTATTGGCCGCGAATGCCCGCGGCGGCGGCGTCGGCGGGGTCGAGCGGGCGGATCGCCTCGAGCACCTTCACCTTCTCGTTGCGGACCGCGCTGGCGTTGAAGCGGGCGGGCGCCTCCATCGCCGTGACCATCAGCAGCTGGAGGAGATGGTTCTGGAACATGTCGCGGAGCACGCCGGCCGTGTCGTAGTAGCCGCCCCGCCGGCCCACCGGTACCTCCTCGGCCACGGTGATCTGCACGTGGTCCACGTAGCGTCGGTTCCAGACGGGCTCGAAGATCGTGTTGGCGAATCGTAGGGCGAGGATGTTCTGCACCGACTCCTTGCCGAGGTAGTGGTCGATGCGAAACACCTGGCTTTCGCGAAACACGGTGTGGATGTGCGCGTTGATCGCCTGCGCCGTGGCCAGGTCGGTGCCGAATGGCTTCTCGACGACGATCCGACGGGCGCCGTGGTCCTGGGCTGCCATCCCGTGGGCCCCGAGTGCCGACACGACCGGCTCGTAGAACTGCGGTGCGGTGGCGAGGTAGTAGATGCGGTCGGCGTCGCCGGCCTCGAGTTCCCGCAGCCGCGCCTCCAGGCCAGCCATGTCGGCGTCGATGCCGATGTCGCCGGGCTGGTAGTGGATCGACGCGGCGAATCGATCCCACGACTCGGCGTCGAGCGGGCCGCAGTCGCAGTGCTTCGCCGTGGTCTCGCGGAGGCTGGCCCGCCACTCGGCGTCGGTCATCGGCGTCCGCGAGAAGCCCACGATCCGCGTCGGTTCGGGCAGCGATCCGGACCGCCGGAGGTTGTAGAGCGCGGGCACGAGCTTACGGCTCGTGAGGTCGCCCGACGCCCCGAAGATCACGATGGTGTGGGGCATGATGTGGTCCGAGGGAGAGATGGATGACCTCGCTGCCGCGAGGTCAAATACTCATGCCGGTGAAGCCGCCGTCGACGTAGACCTCGGCACCGGTGATGAAGCTCCCGGCCACGGGGGCACAGAGCAGGATCGCGGCGCCGAGCAGTTCCTCGGGGTTGCCGAAGCGACCCATCGGCGTCTTGCCCATGATCGAGGTGATCCGCTCCGGCGAGAGGATCTTCTTGTTCTGCTCGGCGGGGAAGAAGCCGGGGCAGAGCACGTTCACCCGCACGCCCTTGGGGGCGAGTTCCCGGGCCACGTTCTTCGTATAGTTGACCACCGCGGCCTTCGACGCCGAGTAGATGAACACGCGGGACAGCGGCTTGTCGGCCGACACGCTGCCGATGTTGAGGATCGCGCCGCCGCCGTGCTCGGCCATGTGGGCCCCGAACACCTGGCAGCCGATGTGGGTGCTCTTGAGGTTGGTGTCGATCACCTTGGCGAAGTCGTCGTCGGGGATGTCGAAGTAGGGCACCGAGGAATTCACGCCGGCACAGTTCACCAGAATATCGGCCCGGCCCCGCGCGTTGACCGTGCCCTCGAGCAGGGCCCGCACGCTGGCCCGGTCGATCGCATCGACCGAGATGAACGTCCCGTCGCCACCGGCTGCCCGGAT
>CAXNJC010000250.1:0-3683 GCA_964202525.1 Pirellulales bacterium | reverse complement strand
GTTTGCGAGACCCGGGGCCGGGCAGCACGGGCGTGGTCACGGCGACCGACCCGCTCCCGATTCACAGGCGAATGACGAAGGCTCGGGGCTGCCCGTGCCCCGGGAGCAGGCGTCGCTGGTCGAGCGCAGCCAGGATGGTGAAGCGAGAGCAGCGTCGAGTGAGCGGAGGGCAGGATGCCCGCAGCGAACGTCCGGCGGCGGGGCACGGGCAGCCCCGAGCCGGGTCTCCCACCACACGGGCTGAACCGCTGCGTCAGATCATTGCAGCACGGCCGCTCACTGCCGGTCGGCCCCCGTGTCGAGCACCGCCATGAAGGCCTTCTGCGGGATGTCGACCGAGCCGATGCTCTTCATCCGCTTCTTGCCCTCCTTCTGCTTCGCCCAGAGCTTCTTCTTCCGCGAGATGTCACCGCCGTAGCACTTCGCGGTCACGTTCTTCCGCATCGCGGAGATCGTCTCGCGGGCGATCACTTTCGTGCCGATCGCAGCCTGCAGGGCGATCTCAAACATGTGGCGATCGATCTCGCCGCGGAGCTTCTTGACGATCGCCCGCCCGCGGCGGTCGGCATCGCGGCGGTCGCAGATGATGGAGAGGGCGTCGACCTTCTTGCCCCCCACGAGGATGTCGAGCCGCACGAGATCGGCCGGGAAGTAGCCGACGAGCTCGTAGTCCATCGTCCCGTAGCCCCGCGTCACGCTCTTGAGCTTGTCGTGCAGGTCGTAGATCACCTCGCCGAGCGGCAGGTCGAACGTGAGCATCGCCCGCGTCGGCGAGAGATACTCGGTCTTGAGGTAGGTGCCGCGGCGGTCGGTGCAGAGCTGCATCACCGGGCCGATCTGTTCGACAGGCACGAGGAAGTTGGTCCGCACGATCGGCTGGAGAAACTCCTCGATCTGGCCCGTATCGGGCACGTCCTGCGGATTGGTGATGTCGATCGTCTCGCCATCCGTCTTCTTGATCTTGTAGGTGACGTTGGGGGCGGTCTGCACGAGGTCGAGATCGTGCTCCTTCTCGAGCCGCTGCTGGATGATCTCCATGTGCAGGAGGCCGAGGAAGCCGCAGCGGAACCCGAAGCCGAGGGCCTCGCTGCTCTCGGGGGCGTATTCAAAGGAGGGATCGTTGATCGCCAGCTTTTCCAGCGCGTCGCGGAGCTCCTCGAAGTTCTCCCCCTCGCTCGGATAGAGGCCGCAGTAGACCATGCGCTGGGGCGGCTTGTAGCCCGGCATCGGCGCGGCGGCGTGATCGCCGGGGATCGTGACCGTGTCGCCGATGTGAACCTGTTTCACGTCCTTGATGTTGCAGACGAGGTAGCCCACCTGCCCAGCCGAGAGCGTTTCGCACGCCCGCCGCTGCGGCACGAACTGCCCGAGCTCAAGCACCTCGTGGGTGACGCCCGTCTCCAGGAAGCGGATCTTCTGCCCCTTGGTGATGGTGCCGTCGATCAGCCGCACGTAGGTGATGGCACCCCGATAGCTGTCGTAGTGGCTGTCGAAGATCAGCGCCCGCAAGGTGGCGTTGGGGTCGCCCTTGGGGGGCGGGATCCGTTCGATGATCGCGGCCAACAGGTCGTCGATGCCGATGCCGGTCTTGGCGCTGGCCTTGATCACCTCGGATGGCTCGATCGCCAGGCTCTGCTCCATCTCCCGGAGCACCTCGTCGACCCGAGCGTGCACGAGATCCACCTTGTTGATCACCGGCACGATCGCCAGGTCCAGGTTGATCGCGGCGTAGGCATTGGCCACCGTCTGGGCTTCGACGCCCTGGAACGCATCGACGAGCAGCAGGGCCCCCTCACAGCACGCCAGGCTCCGGGACACCTCGTAGTGGAAGTCGACGTGGCCCGGTGTATCGATGAGGTTCAGTTCGTACCGCTCACCCTGGTGGCGATACTCCATCCGCACCGCCCGGGCCTTGATCGTGATGCCCCGCTGCCGCTCGAGCTCCATGTCGTCGAGCATCTGCTCCTTGAGCTGCCGCTTTTCGACCGTGCCGGTCGACTCCAGCAGCCGGTCGGCGAGCGTGCTCTTGCCGTGGTCGATGTGGGCGATGATCGAGAAGTTGCGGATGTGCTTGCAGTCCATACGCCGGATTGTACCGTGCACGGCGGCTTTTTCCCGATGCGAATCGGGATGCGCCGCCCGTCGGACGACATGCTCGTCCGGCGTCGCGACTCAGCCGCGGGTGCGGCGGTGGTCAAGGCGGGCGAGGCCGGCGGCGCCGATCGAGCCGGCGTCGCCGCCGAGGCTCGCATAGCGGATGCTCGTCCGCTCCGCGAGCACCGGAAACGTGCGGTCGTGCACCTCCCGCCTGACCCGCTCGAGGAAGGCCCGGCCGATCGGATTCGCCTCGCGGCCGAACGTCATCGCGCCGCCGATCACCACGGCCTCCGGATCGATCGCGTGCATGAGCGACACGATGCCGATGCCGAGCCAGCGGGCAGCCTCCATGAGCACGTCGGTCGCCAGCGGATCACCCCGCTCCGCCTCGCGGGCGATCAGGATCGGCGTGAGGTCCTCCCCCGCGGCGACGGCGGCGGCGAGCGACCCGGTGGCGTTGGCGGCGATCCGCTCCCGAGCCATGGCCTTGAGCGACGTCGCGCTCGTGTAGGCCTCGAGGTGGCCAGGCTGGCCGCAGGGGCACATCCGCGCCGTTGGGGACGGATCGACGAGGATGTGGCCGCACTCCGAACCGTGGCTGTTGGCGCCCTCCACGTTCACGTCTCCGATGATGATCCCACCCCCCACGCCCGTACCGAGCGTGAGCAGAATCAGCGACGAGGCCCCCTGCGCCGACCCCACCCAGAACTCGCCGTAGCCGGCGGCGTTGGCGTCGTTGGCGAAGGTCACGTCGCGGCCCGCGTGCGCCGCCACGCGGTCGCGGAGCGGAAAGTCGTCCCAGCCCGGCAGGTTGCCCGCCCGCACGATCGTTCCCCGGGGGATGTCGAGCGGCCCGGGCGAGCCGAGGCCCACCCGCGCGATGTCGGCGGTGGCGATGCCGGCCAGCGACGCCAGCGTGTGCACCGCGCGGCCCATCCGTGCCGCCGCATCCTCGGGACCCCGCTCGGCGTGGGTCGGCTCGGTGTGGAACGCCACCACCCGGCCCCGATCGTCGACGAGGGCCGCCTTGATGTTCGTGCCGCCGAGGTCGACGCCCGCGTAGAGCGGCTGCGTGGCCTCGGCGAGCGGCAGGAGCGCCCGGCCAGCCATCACTCGGGCAGCCTCGCGACCTGCACCGGCGGCGTCGGACTCGTGCAGGCCTTCATGAACTCGACGAGGTCGATCTTCTCCCCGGCCGTGAGGTTGAGCGGCTTCATCTTGTCGCTGAGGTTGGGATTCGGGTGGCCGCCCTTGTCGTACCACTCCACCACCTCCTCGAGCGTGGCCACCGAGCCGTCGTGCATGTAGGGGGCCGTGAGCGCCGCGTTGCGGACCGTCGGCGTCTTGAAGGCCCCCCGGTCGGCCTCATCCTTCGTCACCACGAACCGCCCGAGGTCGGGCTCGGGCTTATCCATGCCGATCCCGAGGTTGTGGTACTTCTCGTCGGCGAGGTTGGCGCCCACGTGGCAGGCCGTGCAGTTGGCCTTGCCGAAGAACAGCTCCCGGCCCCGCTTGGCGGAGTCGCTCATCGGATGCGCCTCGGCCGCTTCCTTGGCCGCACGGTACTTGGCCGCCAGCTCCTCGTC
>CAXNJC010000249.1:0-3692 GCA_964202525.1 Pirellulales bacterium | reverse complement strand
GTAGCCCTGGGCATCCTGCAGGGCATGGCCCGCCTCGTGGGCGGCGATCCCGACCGCGGCGAGCGACCGCGCCCCATACACGCCCTCCGAGAGCCGCAGCACCTTCGCCTGCGGGTCGTAGTGGTCGTTGAGATTGCCCGGCACCGCCTCGATCTGCACGTCGTGGGCCCCGGCCGAGTCGAGGATGTGCCGCGCGGCGGCCGCACCGGACAGCGGCGCCGGCAGCTGCGACGCCGAGGCGAATGCCGATTGCACCCGCCACTGCGCCCAGAAGGCGAGCAGGACGGCGGGCGCAACCCAGACGAAGTAGAGCGGATCGAAGAACATGGGCATCGGGCTCGAACCTCCTCAGGGGCGGGGTGCCGGCTCAGGCGCCGACACCGCCGCGAACACGAACTATTCTAGGCCGTTGCCGCTCGACCGGACTCCCCGATCTCGCGGTGGTTGCCGACTATGTACGGATCGCAAACCGCCGTGGTTCCCCGAGTCATCCTGGTTTTCGCCGTTGCCGCCGCTGCGGCCGGCGGTGGCCGGGCGGCCGCCGTGGAGGCCGCTCCGCAACGGGCGGACCTGTGCCGCCGGATCGACGACGCCCTGGCCCACGCGCGGGATGGACGGCGGCTCGATGCCTCCGTGCAGGGGGCCTGGCAGATCGTCCACGGCGTCCTCGCCTTCGGCCCCGACTTTCCACTCGACGCCCGGGGAACCACCACGCCCGCGCTCGACTACCTCCTCGGCGGCGGGCGGGCCACCGGCTGGAGGCTGCGGGTGGGGAGCGTCGGCGTGACGGCCGAGGTCGATCCGGGCAGCACCATGGGCCAGGGGCATCCGGACCAGTGGCTTGGCTACCTGTCCCAGTGCGGCGTGGTCGCCGGTGGCCACGGCGTGCCGGCCGGCATCCCGCTCGACACGCCCGTGCAGGTGGGCGGCCGCGGGTTCACCGTCCGCGACCTGCTCGCGCAGGCCCAGCACGACATCCGCCCCGGCCAGGAGGCCACGTGGACGCTCATGGCCCTGTCGCACTGGCTGCCTCCGGATGCCGCGTGGACGGCGGGCGACGGCGCGGCCTGGACCACCGAACGGGTCGTGAGCATGGAGGCCCGCGCCGACGTGCCGTCCGCGGCCTGCGGCGGCGCGCATCGGCTCTATGGACTGGCCACCGCGGTCGCCGCCTCCCGCCGGGCCACCGGCAGGGGTCCCGAGGGCGGCTGGGCCGAGGCCGAGGCGGTGCTCGATCAGCACCTCGACCGTGCGCGACGCTTCCAGCAGCCCGACGGCTCCTTCGCCGTACGGCCCTTCGAGCGGCCCGGCACCTCGCCCGACGTGTTCGCCAGGCTGAGCGCCACGGGCCATGCCTTCGAGGTGCTCGCCGTGGCGCTCGACGATACCCGGCTCGCCGAGCCGTGGGTGACCCGGGCCGCGGACCGGCTCGTGACGCTCCTCGAGAGCACATCCGACCTGGATGTCGAATGCGGGGCCCTGTACCACGCCGTCCACGGCCTGGCGATCTACCGCGACCGCGTCTGCCCGCCCCGCTGACGCCGCCGGGATCACCCGCCGCTTTCCAAGCGGACGATCCGGTCGATAATCGGGCCGGCGGGCCGTCCGAGGATGGCGGACGACCCCGTTCCCACGGATTCGTTCCCGGCAGGGCAGCCCCGTGCACGGCCTGATCTTCTTCTACCTGCACAAGTTCGCCGAACGCGTGCCGGCAGGCTCCCGCGGCGGCACGGCATCGTCGTCGTCGATCGGCGGCCAGAAGCACCTGCCATCCGGCGTCTATCCCGACGCCGATGCCACGGCCATGCTCGGCGACCTCGCCGCCGCCGCCGGCCGCCCCCTGCCTGAGCTCGTCACGGACTTCGGCGAGTTTCTCGCACCGCACCTGGTGAAGGTAGCGGGGGCCTTCGTCGATCCCGACTGGAAGACGCTCGATGTCGTCGAACACACCGAGGCGCTCATCCATCGCATGGTGCGGTCGACCAACCCGGGCGCGGCACCGCCGGTGCTCGAGGTGTTTCGCTCGGCGCCCGATGAGATTCAGGTCGTCTACTCCTCGAGGAGACGGCTCTGCGCCCTGGCCACGGGGATCATCCGCGGCCTCGCCACGCACTTCCAGGAACGGATCGCGATCGAGGAGCCGAGCTGCATGCTGCGGGGCGATCCGTTCTGCTCCTTCGTGGTCCAGCGCGAGCATGGCGACCCGCATGGCTCCCACGTGCCGCTCGTGGCCACGCTCGTCGGCGATGCCGGCACGGGCCTGCCGGACGACCCCGGGATCCTGGTCGACGAGCCCGCGCCGCGGACGCTCGGCGACTACCGAGTGCTTGGGCTGATCGGCTCAGGCGCCATGGGCCGGGTCTACCTCGCCCACGACGACCGGCTCGACCGCCGCGTCGCCATCAAGGTGATGAGCGGCCGCTACGCGGGCAACGCCGCGGCCCGCCAGCGCTTCATTCGCGAGAGCCGCTCGGTCGGCGCGATCGAGAATCCGCACGTGATGACGATCCACCAGGTGGGCGAGCAGGACGGCGTGCCCTACATCGTGATGCAGCTGCTCGAAGGACGCACCCTGCGGGACCACCGCGACGCGGCGGGCCGGCTGCCGCTCGGCGAAGTGCTGCGGATCGGCCGGGAGATCGCGTCGGGGCTCGCGGCGGCGCACCGGCGGGGCATCGTGCATCGCGACATCAAGCCGGGCAACATCTTCCTCGAGGGTGAGTCGCGGAGCGTCCGGATCATCGACTTCGGCCTCGCCCGCGAGCTCGACGCCCACGCCACCGCGCTCACGCACGACGGGGCCCTCGTGGGTACGCTCTCGTACATGCCCCCGGAGCGGATCGACGACGGCGACGTCGATGCGTCGAGCGATCTCTTCGGGCTCGGCGTGATCCTCTACGAGCTGCTCGCCGACCGCCTGCCCTTCGAGGGCCGGAGCGTTGCGGCCGTGCTGACGGCGATCGCGCGGGGCACGCCGAAGCCGCTCGTGGAGGTCGCGCCCGAAGTGCCCCCGGCAATCGGCAGCCTCGTCATGCGGCTGATCGCCCACGACCGTACCGCCCGGCCGGCCGACGCGCGGCTCGTGGCCGAGGAACTGGCGGCCTTGGAGAAGCGGTTCGCCGGCTAGCCGTGCCGGGCTGCTTCGAGCTGGGAGTGCACCGCGTCGGCCAGCACGTGGAGGTCGCCGTGCCAGTCGATCGTCACGCTCTGCTGCGTGACGAGATTCTTGAACTGGGCGGTGCCGGCGGCGAACTCGTCGCCGCCGATGAGTAGCGCTCCAGGAAAGCCCCGCTTGGCGGCGAGCTTGAGCTGCTGCCCCACCTTCTTCGCCTCGGGGAAGAACTCCACGGCCATGCCGGCCGCCCGGATCGCAGTGGCAATCCGTAGGTAGTCGGCGAGGTGACGCTCGTCGAAGTGCACGAGGAACACCTCGGCGGGCGTCTCGACAGCGGCGAGGCGGCCGAGCTCCTCGAGGCCGGCGAGGAGGCGATCGATGCCCAGCGACGCGCCGACTCCCGGCAGCGGCTGCTTCGTGTAGAGCCCGGCGAGATTGTCGTAGCGTCCGCCGGAGCAGATGCTGCCGAGCGAGGGCAGCTCGTCGAGGAAGCTCTCGAGCACGATGCCGGTGTAGTAGTCGAGGCCCCGGGCGATCGAGGGATCGATCACGACCCGCCCCTCCGGAACCCCGGCAT
>CAXNJC010000248.1:0-3694 GCA_964202525.1 Pirellulales bacterium | reverse complement strand
CCGCGCCACCGCCGCGAGCTGGGCCGGCTCGCTGGCCGACACCACACCGCCCGGCATCAGCTTCCGGGCCGACTCCTTGGCGAGTTCCCGATCGTTGTTGGCGATCGCCAGCTTGGCCTCCAGAGCGAGGGTGACCGCCGAGTCGGGCGTCGCCTTCCGGAGCCGCGCCAGCCAGGGCCGGGCCGGGACGACCTCGCCGTGTTCGATCATCTTCTCCACGAGCATCGCCACGTAGGCCGGGGGCACGTTGGGGGCCGCGATCACCGCGACCAGTTCGTTGCGGGCCTCGCCCCAGCGGCCCACCTTCTCGAGCAGCTGGGCCATCATGATCCGTTGGCCCATGGCAAGCGGCTGCCGGCGGGCGATCTCCTCGAGCACCGTGATGGCCTGCTTCCAGCTGGCCGGCTCGGGGCGGGCGGTCAGCAGCTTGACCTGCAGCAGGAGGTCGTCGATCGCCACCTCGCCCGACTCGTCGATATTGTCCCGGAGGATCGCCATCGCCCGCTCCATCTCGCGGAAGTTGCCCCGCTCGGCGATCAGCTCCGCGAGCAGGCGTCGGGCCCAGGCCTTGTTGGAAAGCCCGGTCGACGAGGCGTCGGCCGCGTCGATCATCTTCTGGAGGGTCTCCCGGGCGAGGCCGACCCGGCCGGCACGCACGAGCGACGCGGCATAGGCACGCTGCACCTCGAGGTTGTCGGGCGCGGCGGCGGCGGCATCGCCGAAAGTCTTCGCCGACTCCTCGATTTCGCCGAGGACTTCGAGGCCTTGTGCCAGCGTCAGCTGCCCCTGCGGCTCGGCCATCAGGGAGGCCGCCTTCTCCAGCGACCGCCGAGCGGCCGGCTTGCGGCCCGCGCCCGCCTGGCTGGTGAATAGCGCGAGCCAGACGTCTGAACGCTCAGGAGCGAGCTCCGCGGCCCGCGTCAGCACGTCGCCGGCCCGTTCCTTTCTTCCCGCCCGGTCCAGGATCTGCCCCAGCCAGAGCAGGTCGTCCGCCGAGGCCTTGTCGGGCTGCACGCTCCGCTCGGCGAGGGCCACCGCCTCGTCCAGCTTCCCGGCCCGGAGCTCCATCTCGGCCGTGATCCGCTCGATCCCCTGCTCCGCCCCCGATTCGAGCCGGGAGAGGGTTTCCTGCGCCTCGTCGAGGCGGTTCATGGAGTACAGCATCGCGACCAGACGCCTCACGAGCACCGGGTTGGCGGGGCCGAGTTCGACCGCCTTCCGGAGCCGTTCCGTGGCGGCCGCCAGGTTGCCGCGGAGCGTTTCGATTTCGGAGAACAGCATCTGGATCTGGCCCCACCCCGGTCGATCCGTCTCCGCCTCGGTGAGCAGGTTGCGGGCCTCGTCGAGCATGCGGCTCTCGTCGTCGCTCAGCGCGGAGTCGCCGTCCTTCTCCTGCCGCTGGCGCTGGCTCTCGCGAACCTCGAAGATTCGCACGCTGGCCTCGGCGACCCGGGCTCGCGCCGAGCCCCGGCCCGCCACCTCGGCGACGTCGGCGGCAGCCTGCCGTGCCTTCTCCAGTTCGCCCTGCGCGATCTGCAGTTCGACGAGCGCCTCGCGGGCCCGGATGTCGTCCGGCTGACGCTTCGCGATCTCGCTCCACAGCCGCTCGGCCGCCGGCAGATCGCCCGCCGCGTACTGGCCGCCAGCGAGCGAGGTGAGCACGTTCACCGACTCGGCGCCCGTCAGCTCGAGAGCCTGCTTCTCGATCTCGGCGAGATCCGCCTTGCCGTCCTCGCCGCGGCGGGAAGCGACCTGGCCTCGCACGGTGAGCAGGATGGGCGACTTTGCCAGCTCCGCTGGCACCGTGGCGAGAACCTGGCCGGCCGCCTCGGCGCCTTCCGTTCGCAGCATCAGCGTGGTCAGCGCCGCCCAGACCTGGGGGTTCTGGCCTTGGGCGGCGGTGGATTCGAGCAGCTCCCGCGCGGCGGCGATCTCACCCTTCCGAACGAGCACGTCGGCGCGGAGCAGGGCGAGCTGGTCCGGCGAGACCGCCTCGGACTCCGCCAGCTTGTCGAGGAGCGCGTCGACCGAACTCCAGTCCCGTTCCGACACCGGCCGCTTCGCCTGCTGCTGCATCCGCAGCTGGAGGAGCGGGTACCAGACCTGGGGCACCGCCCCGAACCGCTCCGGATCCATCGCGGCGGCGATGGCCTCGAACTCGGCGAGCGCCTCCTCAGGCTTGCCGGCCGAGGCCAGCGCGGCGGCGGAGCCCGCCCGGGCGGCGAGCGAGCTCGGGTCCTCGGCGAGCACGCGGCGATTCACGTCGAGCTGGGCGTCGTATTCCTGAAGCTGCGCGTGGCACTGGCCGAGGTACAGGTCGACCTGCCGCACGAGATCCGGCGACGTGATCACCAGGGGGCGGACGGCCTCCAGCTTGGCCTTGGCGTCGGCCCACTTCCCCTGGGCAACGCTGAGCCGGCCCTCGAGCAGCCCGACGGCGGGGCTCGCCGTGCCGTAGAGCTCCTTGATCCGGCCGATGGTTTGCTCGACTTCCTCGAGCTTGTTCTGCTGGAGGAGCGTGTCGGCGAGCATCAGCAGCAGCGACGCTTTGCCAGGCAGCTTCTCGACGCCGTCGAGCAGCACCTGCTCAGCCTCCGCAAGGGCTCCCTCCTGCATCGCGACCGAGGCCAGGCCACGGTAGACCCGCTCGTCCTCGGGGGCGACTTCCCGGCCCCGCTCGGCGTGCTTGCGGGCGGCGGCCATGTCCTTGCGAGCCAGGGCGAGCTCGAAGGCCGCGAAGATGCCATTGATATTGTCGGGCTCGAGCTTCATGGCGGCGGCGATGTCGGCCTCGGCGTCGGCGAACTTGCCGCGCTGCCGGTTCCAGCCGCTGCGGGCCAGCCAGGCCTGCACGTCCTGGGCCTGCTCGGCGACGAGCTTCTCGAGCACGGCGGTGGCGGCGGCATCGTCGTCGAGTTTGTCTTCGAGGATGGCCGCGAGGATCACGTAGGCCTCCGTGGGCGCGGTGGTCGCCCGGACGTCGTTGAACGTCCGTCGTTCCATGTCGAAGCCGACCATGGCGGCCACGACCTTGGCGGCCTCGGTGAAGTCGCCCGCGCCGAGGTAGGACCGCGCCATCAGCAGTTCGATGCCGACGACGTCGAGTGCTTCCTCGTCGCCGTCCGGCGCCGACGAGATCTTCGTCAGCCCCTGCTCGATGCGCTCCTTGAGGATGTCGAGATGCTCGCGGGCGTCGCCCGAGCGGCCGATCCGGAGCTGGAACTGGGCCAGCTTTCGCCGCAGGTTGTCGTCCTCGGGGTTGCGGCGCACGGCCGCCTCGAGCGTGTTGTAGGCACGGCCGAGATCGTTTCGCGTGGCGTCGGGCGCCTCGGCCCGGGCGAGCATCAGCTTCGCGTACTCGGCATACGCCTCGTTGTCCTCCGGCCGGAGCCCGATGTACCGCGCGTAAATCTGGATCGCTTCCGCCGGCTTGCCCTCCTCGAGCCGCTGTTTCGCCAGCTTGGCCAGATTGCCCGCGTTGCGTGACACCTGGAATCGACGCAGCAGCACCACGCCGACGAGCAGGCTCACCACGGCCACGACGAGGATGAGCAGAAACTTGAGGTTGATCCGTTTCACGTGGGCGGGAACTCCGGGCAGCAGATCACGGGGCGGAGGGTGGACCAGACCCTCGATTCTACCAGCCCCGCAAGGCCCGTCGCCACGGCCCGACGGCCGATCGGCCCAGGCGTTT
>CAXNJC010000247.1:0-3695 GCA_964202525.1 Pirellulales bacterium | reverse complement strand
GACGATGTCGAGCGTTGCCGCGAAGTCCGGAGGCGAGATCGTCAGCCCGTCGAGGCGAATCCGCTCCTCGACGCGGTGCACGTGCGGTGAAAGGTAGCTGCCCACCCGGTGGCCGGCTTCGGACAGGATGGCTGCCAGCATCGTCACGGTGGAGCCTTTGCCCTTGGTGCCGGCGACGTGAACTACGGGGCAGCGGCGGTGCGGATCGCCGAGGTCGTGGAGCAGGCGTCGCATCCGCGCGAGGCTGAACGTCGACGTGGAGTTGGCGGCGGCGGGCGTCCGCTCGTAGTTGACTCTGGCATCGAGCCACTCGAGCCCGGAGCCGCAGGGGGGGGGCGAAGGTTTTCGCATAAAGCGCAGGTTGCCTGCTTTGGTCGCCCCGTTGGAAGCTGGCCGACCGAACTCAGGGTTCGGGAACTCTGGAGAGTCTAGTCAGCCCGTCGGCCGGCGGGGCTGGGAAACCGGCATTGACGGTTAGGCACGCGTTTCCAACCCTCGCGGCATGCAGCCCCCGGTTTCGATCATCCGTCGAGCGATCGCCGTGATCGCGATGTGCACTGCGTCTTCGTACGCTGTCGCCGCCGACGGTCTCCTGCCGTCGCCGATTCCCGATCCAGTGGCGGCGGTCGACGTCGCAGGTCCGCCGGTGTACGTCGCCGAACCGAAGGCAGGCGACGCCTTTGCCGCGATTCCAGTCGGCCTGGGCGATGGGCTCGCGCCCGCGTGGCCTCGCTGGTTCGCTGGCGCCAGCGGGCTGGTGATGACGCGCACGCTGCCCGCCGGCAGTGCCACGATGCAGCCGCTCGGTGGGATGCAGCTCAGCACGGCCGACGCCGGGGCCAACTGGCCCGGCGGCATCGACCTCCGCGTCGGGCGATGGTTCGGGATGCGGCAACAGCACGCTGTCGAACTCATCTACTGGGGCGTGTACCAGCTCGGAGGCACAGCCGACGTGTCATCCGCATCGGCCTCGATCGAAGCCATTCCTCAGGCGTCCGGCGTCTCAGTCGGGGGGCAGCCCGCCGCCGACTACCTCACGAATCTCGGCGGGCAGCAGATCAGCCGGGCTGACGTCGTCAACGACGTCGAGATTAACTGGGTCTACTCGCTCTGGGATCGCCCCGAGTTCCTGCCGCGGGATCGGGCGGTGAATCTCATGTGGTTGGTCGGGTTCCGATACTTCGGTGTCGGTGATCAGCTCACGCTCCAGAACATGCCAGGGGCGGCGGCGCTGGGCGACCTCGACTTCGATGTCGCGACGGCCAACAACATCTATGGTGCCCAGGTCGGGGCAAAGTTCGACTGGCGATTCCTGCCGAGGCTGAGGCTGAATATCGTGCCGAAGTTCATGATCGGCGGAAACGCGATCACCAACACCAGCGCCCTGGAGCAGGCTGACGGGAGCTATGCCACGTTCGACAGCGACGGCAGCCCCGTGAAGGTGCACTCGACGCTTGGTGTGTTCTCATGGCTCGGGTCGGTCGACACAGGCCTGGCGTGGGACGTGACCGATCACTGGAGCCTGTGGCTCGGCTACCGGGTCGTCGGCGTCGGCAATATCGCGCAGGCCGATGGCCAGTGGCCGACGGCGATCACCTCCCCAGGGTCGCTATCGGGAATCACCGCCGGATCGAGCACCATCGTGCACGGTGGATTCGCCGGCTTCGAGGGGCGATACTGACGGGCATGAGCACCACCGACCCTGCCCCGAAGCCAGCCCAGTGCCCGACCGACCTTGTGGCCAAGAAGTGCGTGCCCTGCGAGGGGGGCGTGGCCGCCTACTCCCTCGCGGATGCGGAGGCGCAATTGACGCACCTCCCCGGCTGGCGGCTGACGCACGACGGCACCCGGATTCGCCGCGATTGGCAGTTCGCCGATTTCCGGTCGGCCATCAAGGCGCTGAACAACGTCGCGGCGTTGGCCGAGCGGGAGCAGCATCATCCCGACCTGCACCTCGAGGGATATCGACGGGTGTGGATCGAGATCTTCACGCATGCCATCGGCGGGCTTTCCGAGAACGACTTCATTCTCGCCGCCAAGATCGACGCAATCACGCCGCGTTGATCACGACTCCGCCGACGAGAGCCATTGCCAGACGTCGATGGGCCGATAGTTCGCCATCGCGTGGAGCAGATCGCTCGTGGCCGCTCGCATGTGCACCATGTCGCGGTGTTCCCGCCGCAGGAACCGGCGTTCGGCGAGTTGGTCGAGAAACGTGAGCAGTGGATCGTAGAATCCGCCCACGTTCAGAAGGCCGAACGGCTTGTGGTGAAGGCCGAGCTGGCCCCACGTCCAGATCTCGAAGAACTCCTCGAGCGTGCCGATGCCTCCCGGCAGGGCGACGAAGCCGTCCGCGAGGTCGGCCATCAGGGCCTTGCGATCGTGCATGGAGGCCACGACCCGCAGTTCAGAGAGCCCTCGATGAGCAACCTCCTTGTCAACGAGCGCGCCCGGGATCACTCCGACAATGTCGCCTCCGGCGTTCACCGCGGCGTCGGCTAAGGCTCCCATCAGGCCGAGCCGCCCGCCCCCATAGACGATTCGCAGTCCCTGGGAGGCGAGCAGGCGACCCACCTCGCGGGCGGACGCCATGTAGAGTTCGTCGACATCGGGGCTCGAGCCGCAGAACACACAGATAGAACGAAGATCCGGCATGCGGCTCGCACTCCTCAGGCGGTCATGCTTCAGCGTTCGCACGAACCCGGGGCATGCCAACGCGGGGATTGCGGTCGGCGGCATGCGTCTCCTGGATTCGGAGGGCGTGCCGTGCACGCGAGCGCACGCCCTGATCCGTGCTGGTGGCTAGGGTGTGCGTCAGCGCCTCGATGATCCGGGCGTCGGGGGGCTGCAATCCAAGCTGATGTACCGCCACACGACGCACCCTGACACTCGGGTCGCCAATCGCACGGTCGATCAAGGCACCCACGACGTCGATGGGGAGAGGGTGAGCCTTGCAGGCCAGGCAGCCTACCGAGTGCACCGCGTGGCGCCGCACGAGGGCCGAAGGGTCGCGAAGTGCGTGCTTGAGCGCGTCGCAGCAGCGTTCGTCTCCGAGGTGATCCATGAGGGCGATGCACGCTGCCCGTACCCGCGGGTCTGCGGCGGCCGTGCCCTCGATGAGCGTCGGAATCGACCGGGCACCGTCGCTGAAAAGCTGCTTGAGTGCCTTCTCACGCTCATGCCACAACGCCGAAGCCAGCGATTGAAGGTGTCGCGCGCGTGTCGCTGATACCTCAATCGGCAGGGGATGCATGATCGACCTGTTCCTGCGGTGCGTAGGGCCGTTTTGTGGTGACGGTGGGTCCTGGCCACACAATACGGCCTTTTCCGGAACCGTGGTAGCGAATGCCGCGTGCCCGGCGAGATCAGCCCGCTTGCCACCGGTTTCGGTTCACCCGGCCGGTGAACAGCCTCCGTCGCGGCAACTCGTGCTCTCCATTGGTGAGAACCGCCAGGGAAACCTTCTTTGAATGTGGCGACGGCGGGTGGGGCAGGCCACTCCGCATACCAATCGCGAAACGCCGCCATATCGTCAGGCGACAACTGCTGGATCGCGGCTTCGATTTCTTCCACTGTGCTCATCGACGTCTGTACCGCCTGCGACGACCGTCGCCAACATCTTTCGTGTGGGCTAACGACCAAGCTGATCAGCGGCTGACGATCGGCTCAGCCACACCGCTGGATTCTATCCGCCG
>CAXNJC010000246.1:0-3699 GCA_964202525.1 Pirellulales bacterium | reverse complement strand
AGCCGACGAGATCCGGCTGCCGACGCTGCCCTACTACCAGGAATACGCCTTCGATCCGGAGACGCGCGGCCTCGTGGTGGTGGAGTTCCCGGCGAAGAAGGAGCAGCGGGAACGCGAGACGACCGGCGCCGCGGGGCTCTGAACGTGGTGCGGCCGTACCGCTGACGCGGTCACGCTTCCCGGATAAGAAAGCAGCAATCGCGTGAGCGATGCGGGCCGCGGTGCCGGAGGGCTCGGGGCCGCCGGTGCGAGCCGGCCGTCAGCCGCGGCCGCGAAAGAACTTGCGGCCCTGGCTCTGCTGGTATTGCGTCCAGCCGTCTTCGGCCGTGGCCTCGTTCTGGAGCAGCTGGATCGTGCCCGCCATTTTGGCGTCGAGGTGGTCGAGGTGGTGCAGCGCCACCGCCTCGAGCGTCATGGGCAGCTTCGGCGAGCCGAACTCGTATTGCCCGTGATGGCTGGCGATCATGTGCTTCACGCGGATCGCCGCCTCGGGGGCGAAGGCCTGGCTCGTGCGGGCCTCGATGGCCCGGATCTTTGCGTCGACGATCTCCAGTCCCAGCAGCACGTGGCCGAGCAGTTGGCCCTCGTCGGTGTAGGAGAAGCCCTGCAGGCTCTCGAGTTCGCGGATCTTGCCGATGTCGTGCACGAGCACCCCGATCAGCAGCAGGTCGCGATCGAGCGCTGGGTAGAGCGGCGCCACGCGGTCGGCGAGCCGCAGCAGGTTGACCACGTGGTCGAGGAGGCCGCCGGCGTAGGCATGGTGATGCTTCACGCCGGCGGGCGTCCGCTTGAAGGCCGTCATCAGCGGTTGGTCGGCGAGGATCTCGTCGGCGAGGGCTTTGAGCGGCGCGGAGCGGATCGTGCCGAGGATGGTGGCCAGCTCCGCCTCCAGGTGGACGAGGTCGTTTTTCGAGAGCACCAGGAACTCGCTCTCGTCGATCGTGCGGGGGTCGGCCCGCTGGATCGACGCGATGATCACCTGCAGCGCGCCCGAGTAGAGCTGCGTGTGCCCCTCCACGCGGACGTAGTCGCCGTCCTCGAAGGCGCCGTAGTCGTCGTCGGAGGCGTTCCACAGCCGGCCGGTGATCGTGCCGCTCTTGTCGGCGAGTTCCACCTGCAGGTAGAGCTGGCCGTTGCGGTTGGGCCGGAGCTGCTTGTGGGTGGCGAGGAAGGTCTGGTCGACCTGGGTCTGGGCGGGCAGTTCGGCGATCAGGCGGCGGGGCATCGCGGGAGTCTATTCCTCCGTTCCTGCCCGTCACAAGCAGCCACTACAATCCCGGCCCCGACGGCGCCGCGCCGCCGACCGCCCCGACATCGATGGAGTTGCCCGCCCCATGGCCCAGACCGCGATCACTCCCACGCGCGCCCAGGACTATCCCGAGTGGTATCAGCAGGTCGTGCGGGCCGCCGACCTCGCGGAGCAGTCGCCGGTGCGCGGCTGCATGGTGATCAAGCCCCACGGGTATGCCGTGTGGGAACGGATGCAGACCATCCTGGATCGCATGTTCAAGGAGACGGGCCACCAGAATGCCTACTTCCCGCTCTTCATCCCCCTCTCCTACCTCGAGCAGGAGGCGAAGCACGTCGAGGGCTTCGCGAAGGAGTGCGCGGTGGTCACGCACCACCGGCTCGAGCTCGGCCCCGACGGCAAGCTGATCCCGACCGGCAAGCTGGAGGAGCCGCTGGTCGTGCGGCCCACGAGCGAGACGATCATCGGCGCGATGTACGCCAAGTGGATCCAGTCGTGGCGTGACCTGCCGGTGCTGATCAACCAGTGGGCGAACGTCGTCCGCTGGGAAATGCGGCCGCGGCTGTTTCTGAGGACCGCGGAGTTTCTCTGGCAGGAGGGCCACACGGCGCACGCCACGGCCGAGGAGGCGGTGGAGGAGACGCTCAAGATGCTCGAGGTCTACGCCACGTTCGCCGAGCGGGATCTCGCGATGCCGGTGGTGAAGGGGCCGAAGCCGGCAGCGGAGCGGTTTCCGGGCGCCGTCGACACCTACTCGATCGAGGCCATGATGCAGGACGGCAAGGCCCTCCAGGCCGGCACGTCGCACTTCCTCGGCCAGAACTTCGCCAAGGCCCAGAACATCAAGTTCGCCGGCACGAGCGGCACCGAGGAGTTCTGCTGGACCACGTCGTGGGGCGTGTCCACGCGGCTGATCGGCGCCGTGATCATGACCCACTCCGATGACGACGGCCTCGTGCTGCCGCCGCGGATCGCGCCGCACCAGATCGTGCTGCTGCCCATCCATCGCACCGACGAGGAGAAGGCCCTGGTCATGGACGCCTGCCGGAAGCTCCAGGCCGACCTCGCGGCGGAGCGATTCGGCGACGAGCCGATCCGCGTGAAGATCGACGCCCGCGACATGCGGGGCGGCGACAAGGTCTGGCAGCACGTGAAGCAGGGGGTGCCGGTTCGCGTGGAGATCGGCCCCCGCGACCTCGCGGCCGGGGCCGTGAGTGTGTGTCGTCGCGACCGTGGGCCGAAGGAGCGGCAGGCGGTGCCGCTGGCGGAGTTTGCGGCGCAGGCGCCGGCGCTGCTCGGCGAGATCCAGCAGGGGCTCTTCGACCGGGCCGCGGCGTTTCGCACGGAGCGGTCGGTGCGGCTCGACTCGGCCGCGGCGGTGCACGACTTCTTCGGGGCAGGGGAGGGCACCGCGGGCAAGGGCGGCTTCGTGCACGTGCACGTGGCCGACGACCCGGCCGTGGCCGCGGCCTTCGATCCGCTCAAGGTGACGGTGCGGTGCATCCCGATGGAGGGCGACGACGAGCCGGGCACCTGTGTGGTGACGGGCAAGCCGGTGGCTCGCCGGAGCGTGCTGGCGCGGTCATACTGACGGGCTCCTGCCGGGGCGAGGGGCTGCCCGTGCCCCGTCGCCGGACGTTCACTCAGGGCATCCTGCCCTTCGTTCACTCGGATGCCGCCGGCACTCCGCCATCCTGGCTGCGTTTGGCGGCATACGCCGGCTCTCGGGTCACGGGCAGCCCCTCGCTGAGTTCGGGCCCGTCTGCGCGTTCCGTTGGACAAGCAGTCCGTCGGAGGCACGCGCAGACGCCGGGGAGATTTGTGCAACTCGTTGCCTGCTCGGTACCGCTGGTGCTGCGAAATCACAAATCCCCCCGGCGGCGAGCATGTCTCCGACGGGCTGCGGTTGGTTACCACGATCCCCCGCTGCCCGATCACCGTCACGAGCAGTCACGGACAGATGGAGCTGAAACCTGCACCCGGCCTGCGGTGTATAAACTTCCGTCGCGGGGGTTCGCGACGCTGTCTGGCTCCCGTTCTTCCCTGGAGTGCCCTGCCGTGATTTACCGCACGCCCAGTTTTCGACGCCCTGTCGTCGTCGTTTCCAGCCTCGCCCTGCTGCTCGCCGTGGCCGTGGCCAGGCCCGCCGCTGCGGAGCCGGTCAGCCTCGCGACCGTTTCCGCCGAGGCCGTGTGGATGATGCACCTCGACATGGACGCGGCCCGCGACTCGACCGTGGTGCGGCGAATGCACGACCGGGCCATGAAGATGCATCCCCAGCTCGAGGCGATGATGGCGATGGCCAAGGCCATGACCGGCATGGACCCGCGGACGGACGTCGACGACGTCACCGTGTATGGCCTCGACACCGACAAGCGAAACGCCGTGATGGTGGTGCGGGCCAAGGCCAATCGGCAACTGCTCGAGAAGATGGTCGAGAAGGCCCGCGA
>CAXNJC010000245.1:0-3703 GCA_964202525.1 Pirellulales bacterium | reverse complement strand
TGCCGGTCACGTTCACGCAGGCGGCCCTCGGGGCGACGGTGGACGTGCCCACGCTCGACGGAGCCAGGCCGCTGCAGGTCGCCCGGGGCACGCAGAGCGGGGACGTGATCCGCGTGCGCGGCCTCGGCATGCCGGAGGTGCGGGGCCGTGGCATCGGCGATCTCCACGTGCACGTGCACGTGGAGGTGCCCAAGACGCTCTCCCCGCGGGCCGAGGAGCTGCTGCGGCAGCTTGCCGAGGAGGAGCACGCGGCGGTGAGCCCGAAGCGATCGTCGTTTTTCAGCCGGCTTGCCGAATACTTCCAGGGCACCGACACTCAACCGCACCGCAAGGAGCAGGCATCATGAGCGACGCGCGCGACGATCAGGGGGCGGTCGAGGCCGACCGGCCCGGGCCCCAGGCGACGGCTCCGGAGTCTGCCAACCAGGTCGCCGAACTCGAGGAGCGACTCCTGCGCGTGCAGGCCGAGCTGGAGAACTTCCGCAAGCGGTCGCGTCGCGAGTTCGACGATGCCCAGCGATACCGGGAGATCGACGTTCTTCGCGACCTGCTACCGGTGCTGGACAACGTCGTGCGGGCGATCGAGGCGTCGGAGAAGACCAGTGACATGGAGACGCTGAGGGCCGGCTTTCGGATGACGGCCCAGCAGATTGAAAAGCTGCTCGCGGCCCACGGCTGCCAGACGATCGACACCGACGGGGCCACCTTCGACCCGGCCGTGCACGACGCGATTCTCCAGCAGCAGGTGCCGGGCGTGGCCGCCGGCACCGTCGTCGGCACGGCGAGCCGGGGCTACAAACTGCACGATCGGGTGGTCAGGCCGGCCCAGGTGATCGTGGCCAAGGGAGACTGACGATGCCGACCTACGACTACGTCTGCGATGGCTGCGGCCACGCGTTCGAGCTGTTTCAGTCGATGACCGATGCGGTCAAGAAGACCTGCCCGGAGTGCGGCAAGAAGAAGCTCCGCCGCCTGATCGGCGCCGGTGGCGCGATCGTGTTCAAGGGCACGGGCTTCTACAAGACCGACTACCGGAGCGACTCTTACAAGAAGGGCGCGGAGGCCGACAAGGGCTCGTCCGGTGGTGGCGGCGGCTCGAAGGCCGACTCCGGTCCGAAGAAGTCGGGCTCCGGCGAGGGCTGACCCATGCCGCTCTGTCCGGTCTGCGACGCGCCCGTCGATCTGGCGGCTACGGCCACGGTGCCGTTCTGCAGCGAGCGCTGCCGGCTGATCGATCTCGGCCGCTGGCTCGACGAGGCCTACTCGCTGCCCGAGCCGCGGCGGTCGGCCGCGGAGGACGGGGACGAGGGCGACGGTGAGGGCGAAGGCTGACCGGTCACGTGGTCGTCGAGATCGGCGACCCCGGCATATACTCCCGCACCCTCCGGCCCTCCGAGCCGGATCCGAGGTTGCGAGGAGATTCCGCATGGCCGACCCGTCGAGCCCGTCAGGCACCGTGGTGCACGAGATCCGCTGGAGCGATGCCCTGCCCTGGTGGCTGCTGTTTCGGGCAGCCGCCGCGGCGTTTTCGCCCACCGTCGTGCTCCTCGCCGCGCTGGGGGCGGTGGCCACGTGGGCCGGCTGGTCGGCCTGCGATCAGCTCGGGCTGGCGGGGTCGACGGGCCTGGTTGCCGCGGGCGGCGAGGGGGGCACGCTCCTGATTCCCGACCACGGAGCGACTTCCGGTGACGCGACCGCGGCGAGCCGCGTCGCGGCCCCGATCGTGCACGACCTGGAGCGGCGTTTGCCGCGTCCGCTCGGAGAGCTCCTCGGCCTGGTGCGCACGCCGTTTCGTCCGTCCGCCACGCTGCGGGAACTGCTCGGCGCTGCGGCCAGGCTCGGATGGTTCGTGCTCGTGTGGTCGATCTTCGGCACCGGCATCACGCGGCACGTGGCCCTCAAGCTCGTTGGCGAGGATCCGCCGGGGCCGATCGGTGCCACGCTGTTCGGCTCGCGGAAGTGGGTGCCCTCGTTCAATTCGATGCTGTTCGTTCTCGTGGGCATCCTCGCCCTCAGCATCCCCGGCGCCCTCCTCGGCCTGGCCATGCGAACCGAATGGGGGCTCGCCTTCGCGGGTGCCGTCTGGCCGCTCGTGCTGCTCGGGGCGCTGGTGCTCGCGATCCTCGCCGTGGGGCTCGTCGCCGGCTGGCCGCTGATGGTCGCGGCCGTCGGCGTGGAACGCGGCGACGCCTTCCAGGCGATCTCGACCGCGTTCTCGTATCTCTACCAGCGGCCCCTGCACTACGCCTTCTACCTGGCGGTCGCGGCCATCGTGGCGGTACCGGCCATCCTGGTCGCCGGGCTGTTCGCCTCCGTGACGGAGACGCTCGCCCTGTGGGCGACGAGCTTCGGCATGGGGCACGAGCGGACGGTGGCGGTGCTCGACGGCCTCGCTGGAGCCGGGGCCGAGGCGAGCCGCTGGGGCGTGCGGGCGATGAGCTTCTGGAGCCGCGGCTTGGCGCACCTCCTCGCCTCGTTTGGCTGGGGCTACTTCTGGGCGATCGCGACCGCGGCGTACATGCTGCTCCGCCAGGACGTCGACGGCACCGAACTCGACGAGGTCGTGATCGACGAGCCCGGCAGCGAGGGCTGATCGCGCCGGACGTCCATCAGGAAGCCGCCATCGCCTGAGCGATGCGGGCTGCGTTACGCAGGGCTCGGGGCCGCCCATGTCCCGTCGCCGGACGTTCGAGGATGCCATCGTGGCATCCTTTCACTTGGATGCCGCCTTCGCTTCGCCATCGTGGCTCCGCTCGGCGGCATACGCCGGCTCGCGGGGCATGGGCAGCCGCTCGCTGAGTTCGTGCCCGAGAGAGGGGTGCGGGCAGGCTCTCGCTGCGTTTGTGGTTGGGAGCGGGGGGCTATGGGTTCTCGAGCCGCGGGCACGCCCTGTCGAGCAGGCCGGCCAGACCTTCCAGCACCTCGCCACGGCTGGCGGCCGCGTCGGCGCCCGCGGCGACCGCCGCCTCAAGGCGATCCTTCCAGACGTGCGGCCCGAAGGCGATCACCGCCCCGCCCTGCCCCGCCCATGCGCGGCCGCGGACGATCGCCGCCGCCGCGTCGGGGCACGACTGGATGTCGAGGAGCACGACGTCGTAGGGAGCCGCCTCGGCATCGGCCGCGGACAGGGCCGCCCGCACGTCGAGCGTGTCGCCGAGGCCACGGGCCACGCCGGCCAGACGGCTCGAGGCCATCAGGTCGGACGACACGAGCAGGATGCGCCGCGGCTGCATGGTGGCCTCAGATCGCCTCCGGGCCGCGGACGGCCCGATAGAGCTGCACCGCGTCCGCCATCGGCAGCACGTGCACGCGGCCCGCGGTGTCAGCTCCCGCCGCCAGCACCCCGGTGATGGCCGACACCGCCCGGTCGACGAAGTCGTCGTTGACGGCGATCTCGAGCATCGCCTCCTGCGCGACCGCGTCGGGGGCCGCGAGATCGTAGCCGTGCGTGTCGCAGACGGTCATCCGCGTGACCTGCACGGCACCGAGCGCCTGTCGCACGCTCTCGATCTGCGCGGGCTTGATCATGGCCACGACCAGGTGCATGCGGCTCCCTCCAGCCCCAAATGTCAGGGACGCGTCGAGACCACGGTGGCGTCGAGCGCCTTGGAGATCCGCGCGTCGAGGTCGACGAGATGGGCTCGCGTGTAGTCGTCGAGCCGGACGTCGTCCTTGGCGAGCAACGCCTTGATGGAGGCCGAGA
>CAXNJC010000244.1:0-3718 GCA_964202525.1 Pirellulales bacterium | reverse complement strand
CGGCGCCATCGCGGTGCTGGGCAGCCCCCCGGCGGCCGCGGGCAAGCCCGGCGACACCACGAAGCCCGAGCCGCTCCCGGAGATCGGCGTGCCGGCGAATGCCGAAGAGGCCGTGCTCGAGCAGCTCCGCGCGGTGGACGCCGAGATCGAGCGGATCCGCGAGCCCGTGAAGGAGATTCGGACCAAGGCTACGGCCATCGACGAGCAGGCGCGGCCCTTCGCGGAGGAGGTCGACCGGCTCGATCGGGCGCTCCACAAGGTGGGCGTGGAGCAGGCCGCCCTCGAGAAGGCGATCGTCACGGGGCGGCAGGAGATCGTGAGGCTCCGCACGCCGCCGCAGCCGGAGAAGGGGGACGAGAGGAAGGATCCGCGAAAGCTCCGGGGGGAGCTCGAGGAGCGTGGCAAGGCCAACCTGGCAGAGGCGCAGAAGATCGAGGCCGAACTACCCGCCCTGAACGCCAAGTACCAGGAGGTGGAGGAGGCGCGGAAGAGGCTCCTCGCCGAGCGGCGCAAGCCGGAGGGTGAGGTGTCCAAGTTCAAGAAGCAGCGGCTGCTGATCGAACGCGAGCTCGACGCGGCGGAGAAGCCGCTCGAGGGATTACTCGAGCGGCCGCTCGAGCGGCAGGAGGCTCTCCGCACGAGGCTCCTGCAGACGCGGCTGCTGCTCGCCGAGGCGTTTTACGAGAAGTCGAAGGCCTTCGAGCCTTCGTCGCCCGAGTGGAAGGCCGCCCTCGCGGTCTCCACCGCCGGTCACCGCGAGCTCGTCGAGAAGTATGGCAAGCTCGGCGTGGCCTACCTCGCCCGACTGAACCAGGGCCGCAACCTGGCGTTGCTCGGCGACCACGACGGCGCCCTGAGCACGCTCGCGCCCCTCTACGGCCTCGAGGCCGCACCCGGCCAGCCGATCTCGGCGCTCGGCATGACGCTCAAGACGCGGGCCCTCGGCATCGCGCTCGACAGCTGGCTCGCGAAGCGGCAGTACCGCGACTTCACCGGCCCCACCCCGTTCGACATCGCCGAGTACCGCAAGAACCCGCTGGTGCGGTTCGCCCTCGCAGCTGCCAAGGACGGCCGTCCCGATCAGGACCTCGCCGCCGTCAAGTATCGCGCCGCGGTGATGCTCGACGCCCGGGCGACGGATGTCGCCGCCAAGCAGGCCGACGCCGCGAAGGTGCTCCGCCAGGATGCCTACAAGCTGGCCCGGGAGGTGGCGCTCGCCGGCCGGGAGTTCTCCAAGGAGGCCCGCGAGCTGTCGGCCAAGCTGGGCAAGGACGTGCCCGAGGTGCTCGACGAGGGCTTCGAGTCGCTGGTGTCGGACGCCCGAGCCGCCGTCACCGCCCTGCAGGCCCGGGCCCTCGAGGCCAGGCAGGCCCAGGCCGACGGCAAAACCGCCGAGGCGACCACGGCCATCGACGAGGCGGGCAAAAAGCGCGCCGAGGCGATCGCGCTGTTGGAGAAGGCGGTTGCCAAGGGCAGCGACGACCCAAATGCCGTGAACGACGCCCGCGCCACGCTGGCCTTCCTGTTCTACGACGCCCGGCAGTATCCGCAGGCCATCGAGATCGGCACCGACCTCGTGACGAACTTCCCCAACGCACCGGGCAGCCGTAAGGCCTCGCGGGTGGTGCTCGCCAGCCTGCAGGCGCAGGCCCAGCAGGGTGATGCCGCTGCCCGGCAGGCGGCGAAGGCGCGGCTGGCGGAAGTCGCCGGCCTCGTCGCCACGACCTGGCCCGCCGACACCGAGGGCGGCGATGCCTTCTCGATCCTGGTGGCACAGGCGATCGAGTCGCGAAACGCGGAGGCGATCGGTCGACTGCTCGCGGCGCTCCCGACGGCGTCGCCGCGGCGACCGGAGTTCCTCATGCGGCTCGGCACCGCCCTCCGCCGCGAAGCCCAAGAGGCGGGCAGGGCCGACGACGGCTCCCGCCCCGCCGACGACACCGTCGCGGCCTGGAACGCCGCGGCGCGGGCCGCCATCGACGAGGGGCTGGCCGCCATCCAGGCCGCTGGGGCTCTGCCGCCGGGGCCGGGGGCCAAGGTCGTCGTCGCGGCCGCCCTCGCCCGGGGCCAGATGGCCATGGAGGCACAGGACTTCCCCGCCGTCGGCTCGGTCCTCGAACATCCCGTCTACAGCCCGCTGACGTTCGGCGACGGCCCCGTGGCGGATGGCGCTCGCACCGTGGCTCTGCGGTTCTACGTCGAGACGGAGCAGCCCGAGAAGGTGAAGGGCGTGATCGAGCAGATGGAGAAGGCCGCCGGCGGTGGCGCCGAGGCGTCGGCTCGGCTGGTGAGCAACTACCTCGCGATCAGCCGCGACCTCCAGGCCCAGCTCGAGGCGCTCTCGAGCGGGCCGAAGGCAGGCTCCCCCGAGGCCCGGCAGCACGCCACGAAGATTCTCGACGGGTTCGAGAAGGTGCTCGAGGGACTGCGGACCCGCGACCCGAAGGTCACGTCGCAGTTTTTCGTGGCCGACACCTACCTCGCCCTCGGCACGGGCACCTCGCTCGCCGCCGTGGTGCCCAAGGACCGGATCGACCGGTTCCTCGGCAGGGCCGAGGAGACGTTCACCAAGCTCCTCGCCCGCAAGGACGACGCCACCGCCCTGGACCGCGAGGAGGTGGGCCGCTTCGAGCTGACGATCCGCCGACGGATCGCCTCGATCTTCAAGCGGCAGGGCAAGTGGGACGCGGCCCAGGAGCAGATCGACTGGATTCTCGCCGACCCGAAAAAGGGGCAGAACTCCCTCGACGTGCAGTGGGAGGCCGCCGAGCTGCTCGAGGCGGCCGGGCGGTCGCTCGCGGACTCGGATCCGTCGAAGGCCGACGCCCTGCTCCGCGAGGCTGCGGCGGGCCGAAGGGCCGACCCTGTCCAGATCTGGGGCTGGGGCGGCATCGCCAACAAGCTCGCCCGACAGGCGTTCGCTGCCAGCGACGACGCCGCGATGAAGTCGCGGCAGAAGTTCTTCGAGGCCCGACTGCGGGTGGCGCAGACGCTCCTCGCCCGCGCGCGGCTGCAGGGGGCTGCCGACCGCGACAAGCGGCTCGACATCGCCACGTCGGCGATCGTCATGACCCGCAAGCTCTATCCCGACCTCGGCGGCCCGGCGCTCGAAAAGAAGTTCGAGGCGGTGCTCAAGGAGATCCAAAAGGAACAGGGGGCCGCCACGCCCGGTGGCTTCAAGCAGCTCGACGACCGGGCCGCCACGCCAGCGGCTGCGGCCGGCAGTTGACCGGCGGCCCCTCCCCCATCGCAGGCCTCGTCCGATGACGTTCACCCGACTGGTTTTCCGAGCCGCACGGTCCGCCCACGCCGGCGTCGCGGTGGTCCTGACGATCATGCTCGCAGGAGCCGCGAACGCCGCCGTGCCCGGCGAAGTGCATCGGCTCGCCGGCCCGCGGCTGGTCGGCGAACTCGACCTCGCCCCCAACGGCGTCACCGTCACCACGGAGTCGGGCAGCACGGCGCGGATCGGCATCGAGGAGGTGCGGTTCGTGCGATTCGCCGACGAGCCCGAGGCGCTCAGCAACGCGCGATCGCTGCTCCTGCGGCGGAACGGAGCCGACGCGGCGGACGAGATCGCGAAGCTGACCGATGCGGAACGGGCTGCGGCCACGTCGCCCATGCTCGCCGACATCGCGTTCGTGAAGGCTGCCGGCGAGGGATACGCGGCGATCGCATCGGGGGCGAACCTCGACGCCGCCGCGAAGGGGCTACGGGA
>CAXNJC010000243.1:0-3758 GCA_964202525.1 Pirellulales bacterium | reverse complement strand
ACCTCGTTCCGCTTCACCGCCGAGCCGGGCTGCATCCGGATGGTGCTGCCGCACCACTGCCCGTGCGTGCGTCGATGAGCATGCCGGCCTGGGTCGTCGCCGTCGCGGGCGTCGCCTGGGTCGCCGCGGTCGCGACCGCCTCCGGCCGTGATCCCGATCCCCTGCCCGTGCGGGTGATGAGTTTCAACGTCCGCTACGGCACGGCCAACGATGGCGACGACGCCTGGCCGCGGCGGCGCACCGCCGTGGCCGACGTGATCCGGGAGTTCGAGCCCGACCTCCTCGGCCTGCAGGAGGTGCTCGCGTTTCAGCGGGACGAACTCGCTGCGGACCTGCCGGGGTACGAGGCGGTGGCTGCGGGACGCGACGACGGCCGGGATGCCGGCGAGATGACGCCGGTCCTCTACCGCTCTGCGCGGTTTAAGCGGCTCGCCGCCGGACACGTCTGGCTGTCAGACACGCCCGACGCACCGGGCAGCCGCGGCTGGGATGCCGCCCTGCCCCGCATCGCCACCTGGGTGCGGCTCAGGGATCGGAGCGATCCCGAGGGCCGCGCGGTGCTGATCCTCAACACGCACTTTGACCACCGTGGCCACGAGGCGCGACGCATGGCGGCGCGGCTCGTCCGGGAGCGGCTCGCCGACCTCGGCAGCGGCTGCCGTGTCGTGCTCACCGGCGACTTCAACGCCGCCGAGGGGAGCGAGCCGTATCGCGAGCTGTTTGCGAACCCCGACGGACGGGCACCAGCGCTCGTCGACGCGCTCCGCGCCGCGGCGCCGCAGCCCGGGCCGGCGGAGGGCACCTTCAGCGGGTTCGATCCGGCCGCCACGACCGGACCCCGGATCGACTGGATCGGATGCTCGGCCGACTGGGAGGTGCGTCTGGCCGGCATCGACCGTACGACCCACGACGGGCGGACGCCGTCGGACCACTGGCCTGTCACGGCCGTGCTCCGCGCCGCGCGGGCGGATCAGGCCTCGACCCTGCGGGTACTCTCCTACAACATCCATCACGGCCGTGGCACCGACGGCACGATCGACCTGCCCAGGCTGGCGCGGGTGATCCGCTCGGCCGATCCCGACCTCGTGGCCCTGCAGGAGGTGGATGAGCGGACGACGCGATCCGGTGGCGTCGACCAGGCCGCGGAGCTCGCCCGCCTGACCGGTCTGCGGATGGTGTTCGGCCCGCAGATCGAGTACCTCGGGGGCCGCTACGGCCAGGCGCTGCTGGCACGGGTTCCCCTCGGGCCGCCGACCGTCCATGAACTGCCGGGGATCGGCGGCGACCGTGAGCGGCGGATCGCCGTGGCGGCGGAGGTCGATCATCCGCGCGGGCGGCTCACGTTCGTGGGCACGCACCTGCACCATCGCAGCGAGGAGGCCCGCGCGGCCCAGGCCCGGGCCGTCGTGGCGGCCTTGGCCGGCGTCGACCGCTGCATCCTCGCGGGCGACATCAACGCGCTTCCCGGCAGCGATCCGCTCGCGATCCTCGGGGGAGCGTGGCGGCTCGTCGCCGCGGGCGACGGACCTCCGCCCACGTTTCCCGCGGGTCAGCCGATCCGCGCGATCGATCACGTGTTCATCCGGCCCGCGTCCGGCTTCGACGTCATCGACCTGCGGGTGCTCGAGGAGCCCGTCGCGTCGGATCACCGGCCCCTGCTCTCGATTCTCGGATGGCCGCCAGACGCGGGCCCATCGGCTCCCTGAGAACTCAAGAAGCGTCGCCGCGTGAGCGCTCCGGCTGCATCTGGCGTGGCCTGGCACTGAGCGGCTGCGTCAGCCGGCGTAGGCGTCGTAGCCGGTCTTCACGATCAGCGCGGCCACGACCAGCAGGAACACGACCCGCACGAGCCGCGAGCCGTGCCGGAGCGCGAGCCTCGTGCCGAAAAATGCCCCCACGATGTTGGCGATCGCCATCGGCAGGAAGAATCGCCACCACACGTGGCCGGTGGTGCCGAGGAACACCAGCGCGCCCAGATTCGTGGTCATGTTGAGCACCTTCGTGCTCGCCGCGGCGTGGAGGTAGTCGAACCCGAGCAGCCGCACCAGGAAAAAGATCAGGAAACTGCCGGTACCCGGGCCGAAGAAGCCGTCGTAGAGGCCCATCGCGAGGGCGACGGCCGCCGCGATCGCCGCCTCGGCCCGGGGGCCGAAGCGCGGCGCGTGCCGCTCGCCGGCCGGACCGCCGAGGAGCGTGACCACGAACACCGTGGCCAGCATGAATGGCAGCGCCCGCCGGAGGCCGTCGGGCGAGACGAGCGTGACCATCCACGCCCCCGTCGCACCGCCGACGAAGGCCACGGCGATCGCGGGGAGGAGCGTGGCCCACGGCAGCCGCACGTGCCGCGCGTAATCGACCGCGGCCGACGCGGTGCCGCAGATCATCGCCGCCTTGTTGGTGCCGAAGAGCACGGCGGGCTCGGCCTGCGGAAACACGCCGAGCAGCACCGGGAGCGTCACGAGCCCGCCACCGCCGGCGATGGCGTTCACGAAACCCGCGAGCAGCGAGCCGAGCGTGAGGACGACGGTTTCGAAGTCGGGCATGGGGCCGCCGCGGGGCGTCCGTCAGGGGGCGGCGTGTGGCAGATCGAGCGTGGCTGCGGCCACCACCGCCTGCGGCCATCGGGCCGCCGCCCACTGCCTCGAGAATACCGTGAGTCGTCTCGCCCTTCGAAGGCGTGGGGCGGGTTCCAGTCGGGTGGGATCGCCGGCCACGGGGCGGGTTGCTGAGGAGACCCCTCATTGCGTAGGGTACATGGACGCCGGCGGGGCAACTCGTCCGTCGAACGGAGTTCCACACGCGGCCTCAACGGCATCACGCCGGGCCGCAGAAAGCGAGCATGCGATGGCGGTCAAGGTGGTGATTGCGGATGACCACGAGGTGGTGCGGCGGGGTCTGGTGAGCCTGCTGGCCGGATCCGACGTGACGATCGTCGGTCAGGCAGCCAGCGGCGACGAGGCGGTGAAGGTCGCCAAGAAGACGAAGCCGCAGGTGGTGCTGCTCGACGTGCGGATGCCGGGCGTGGATGGCCTGACGGCCCTCGAGAAGCTTCGGCAGCAGATGCCGGGGGTCAAGGTCGTGATGCTCTCGACGTTCGATAACCCCACCTACGTGGCCCGGGCCGTGGCGGCCGGCGCCCATGATTACGTGCTCAAGGGATGCACCCGAACCGACCTGATCCAGTCGATCACCGCGGCGGCCGCCGGAGAGCAGCCGGCTCGGGTGGGTGAACTGCGGCGGGTGGCGACCACGATGGCCAATCGGGCCACCGTGCCCGATCCCGACATCCCGCTCACGGCTCGGGAAACCCAGGTGCTGCGTCACATGGCCCTCGGGCTCTCCAACAAGGAGATCGCCGGGTCGCTCACGATCAGCGTCGAGACCGTGAAAGAGCACGTGCAGAACATCCTGCGGAAGCTCGCGGTGTCGGACCGCACCCAGGCGGCCGTGTGGGCCGTGCGCCGCGGCGTGGTTTGAAGGCTCGCGGACGGACACTGCGCAGGGGCGGCGGGTCGGCTCGCCCGCCCCTGTCCGCTGTGCGCGCGTGCTGTCCTTGTTGCGGTAGATGGGCGTCGTAAGAGTGGACGTCGAGATTCCCGTGCTCCTGCTTGCCTTGGGCGTTTTCGTGGCCGCCGCACGAAGCCCGGCGATTCCCCTGCCGTGGTGCGTTCTCGAGGGCTGACCTCACCGCCCGCCAAGGCCAGCGGTTCGCGGACGCCATCCAGCCTGTGAACACGTGGGCCGCGTCCCCCGTTTCG
>CAXNJC010000242.1:0-3791 GCA_964202525.1 Pirellulales bacterium | reverse complement strand
CGTCCGCGTGCGGCTCTCGCGGTCGCGGGATGCGGGCCGCCCGGGCCTCGCCGGCGAGATCGTCGGGGTGGTGAAGCGGCGGACCACGCGGTTCGTGGGCTCCTACTTCGAGGCGGCCGGCCAGGGTTGGGTGCAGGTCGACGGCACGGCGATCGCGCGAGCCATCTCGGTGGGCGATCCCGGCGCGAAGGGAGTGCATCCGAAAGACAAGGTCGTCGTCGAGATGGTGCGGTTCCCAACGCACCTTCGCGACGGCGAGGGTGTGGTGGTGGAGGTGCTCGGCAAGGCGGGCGACGTCGGCGTCGACACGCAGACGGTGATCCACGAGTTCGGCCTTCCCGGCCCGTTCCCCGACGAGGTGCTCGACGACGCCCGCAAGCAGGCCGACCGCTTCGACGAGTCGGTTCCGGCCGACCGCCGCGACCTCACCGACCGCGTGATCGTGACCATCGACCCCGTCGACGCCCGCGATTTCGACGACGCGATCTCACTCGAGCGGGTGGAGCGCGGCCACTGGCTGCTCGGCGTGCACATCGCCGATGTCTCGCACTTCGTCCGCGAGGGCTCCCCGCTCGACCAGGAGGCCCGCAACCGCGGCACGAGCGTCTACCTGCCCGATCGCGTGATCCCGATGATCCCGGAGATCGTGTCGAACAACCTCGCCAGCCTTCAGCCCGGCAAGGTCCGCTACGCGAAGACCTGCTGGATCGAGTTTTCGCCCGACGGCGTGCCGGTGCACTCGGCCGTCGAGCCCTCCGCAATCACGAGCCGGCGGCGGTTCACTTACGAGGAGGTCGACGTCTTCCTCGGCGATCCCGACACGCCCGCTGTGGAGATGACGCCCGAGGTGCGGAGCCTGCTCGGCCGGATGCGGGATCTGGCGCGGATCCTTCGCGCCCGCCGCATCGCCCGCGGATCGCTCCAGCTGGAGATGCCCGAGGTGAAGATCGACCTCGATCGCGACGGCCGCGTGTCGGGCGCGCATGTGGTGGAGAACACGGAGAGCCACCAGATCATCGAGGAGTTCATGCTCGCCGCCAACGAGGCCGTGGCCGAGGCCCTGAAGGCGGCGGAAGCCCCGTTCCTGCGGCGCATCCACGCCGCCCCCGACCCCCGCAAGCTCCGCCAGCTCACCGAGTTCGTCTCGGAGCTCGGCTTCGAGGTCGATTCGCTCGAGAGCCGCTTCGAGCTCCAGCGGCTGCTCGACATGGCCCGCGGAAAGCCCGAGGAGCATGCCGTCCACTACGCCGTGCTCCGCAGCCTTACCCGCGCCGCCTACGGCCCGCAGGACGAGGGCCACTACGCCCTCGCGAGCGACTGCTACTGCCACTTCACCTCACCGATCCGCCGCTACCCCGACCTCACGATCCATCGGGGGCTCGAGGCGGTGGCGCGGGGCCGGCGGCCGCCCGCCGAGGGCCTCGTGCAGCTTGGCGGCGAGTGCTCCGACCTCGAGCGGCGGGCCGAGACCGCGGAGCGGGAGCTCGTGAAGCTGAAGCTGCTCAACTTCCTGAAGTCGCGGATCGGCGAGGAGATGGACGCGGTCGTCACGGGCGTAGAGGCCTTCGGCCTGTTCGTGCAAGGACTCGGCCTGCCCGCCGAGGGGCTCGTGCCGATCGATTCGCTGCCCGACGACGCCTACCGCTACGACCGCGCGAGCCACACGCTCGCCGGCCGCCGCCCGGGGCAGACCTTCCGCCTCGGCGACCGCGTGCGGGTGGCGGTGGCCCGGGTCGACGTCGATCGCCGGGAGCTGAACTTCCGCCTCGTGGGCCGCGGCCGCCGTCCAAAGGCCGGCATGCGCGACCGACGGTCGCCGAAGCCGAAGGGCCGCCGCGGCGCGGCGAAGCGGCCGCCGAAGGGCGAACCGTCGAAACGCCGCCGGGGGCGGTGAACCGCACTCGGCGGTCGATCAGCGCAGCCGGAGTCATCGTGGCCCGCCGCAGCCCGTCGGAGGCATGCTCGCCGTCGGGGGGATTTGTGAGTTTGCTTCCCCAACGGAACCGAGCAGGCACCGCGTTGCACAAATCTCCCCGGCGTCTGCGCGTGCCTCCGACGGGCGGCCTCCGAGATGGCGGCTGCCGGAGCAGGGACCGTCACCGCGGCAGCGGTACGCCATGGGCCTCCCGAAAAGAGCCCGCCAGCACCCCGACGACTCACTCGATTCTCCTCGGCGGATTCGTCGCCAAAACTGTCGAATGAGTTCCACGTCGTGCCCGATTCGTCACTTGATGCGAGCACGCCCTTGGGATGTCGTGATCTGCCGCTCGAAATGAGCGGTTTCACCCCCACCAGGATTCGTTCATGAACGCTTGGCTGATCTGCCTCGTCCTCACTGTGGTTCTCTCCGCCGCAACCCACGCCTCCGCCCAGGTCACTTGGTCGAACCCGAGCACCGCAGGCTTCTCAACCCTCTCGCTCAACACGCCGACTGCCTTTGCATTTCCGGGCACGGGCGGCATGACGATGACCCGGACCTCGGCCGTCGGCAGCGGCGTCACGACCGGCAGCGACACGATCACGTACGCAGCGACGATCGGCAGCTTCACGAACCCCGATTGGGTGGTCGGGACGCGCACGTACTACGAGGTCAACTATGCATCCGGGACAAGCACGCCGTACGCTGGCTCAACCGTGTCGTACGAAAGTCAGTTCACCGGCGGGCTGGCGACCACGTCCCAACTCGTGTTCGTGGACTTTGACGGCGGGGAGCAAGTGGTCATCAAGGCCTACGACCTCTCGGATAACCTGATACCTTTCGCAAGCACCTCGGTGCTGCTGTCCGCAGGTGCCGACTCGACGCCGCGTTTCGAGGACATCGAGTGGGCTTCGTTCGCCGGTGCGACCGGTCGGCTGAGAAACATCTTTGCAGACAGCGAGTCCAACATCGTCGCGTCGATCAACTCGACGACGTCTCTCTCGCGGCTGGTCTACGAGTTCGACATGAACCCGGACAACGACGTCAGCGACCCGACCATCCGCTTCAGTTTCACATCCGCCGTCCCGGAGCCCTCCACCTGCGCCATGGCCCTTGCCGGACTGGCCTGCGGTGGGTTCTCGATGTGGCGGAGACGGAACCGCGGCTGACGCACCAGCCACCGCGATTCCAACGCGAGGGGAACAGGAGTCCGGAAGGGCCTGCTCCCCTCTGTAGTTTCAAGGCCGGCCTTATTCTGCCCGCACGATCCGCCGAACGGTGGCCGTGCGCGGCCTGCTCCTCTCGTGCCCGATGCCGGCGACGGGGCCCGGGCAGCCCCTCGCCCTGCGTGGTGCAGCCCGCATCGCTCACAAAAGTGTGGCTTCCTGAAGACCTGAGCCCGGCCGCTACACTGTCGTTCCCCCGCTCCGGAAAGGACTCCGCCCGTGTCGTCGATGCCGCTTCGCACGCCCCTCGCTCCCTGGCACGAGTCGCACGGGGGCCGGATGGTCGACTTCGCCGGCTGGTGGATGCCGGTGCAGTATTCGTCGATCGTCGACGAGCACCTTGCCACGCGACAGGCCGCCGGGCTGTTCGACGTGTCGCACATGGGCCGGCTCGCCGTCGATGGCCCCGGCAGCCGCGACTGGCTCGAGTCGCTGCTCACCCGCCGTGTGTCCGACATCGCCGTGGGACAGGCCCGCTACACGCTCGTCACGAGCGACGAGGGGCCCGACGGCCTCACGATCCTCGACGACGCGCTCGTGACGCGTGAAGCCGATGCGGCCGACGGCACGCCTCGGTTCGCGCTGGTGGTCAACGCGAGCAACCGCGACCGCGTGGTGGCGTGGCTCCGCTCGCGGCTGCCGGCGGC
>CAXNJC010000241.1:0-3797 GCA_964202525.1 Pirellulales bacterium | reverse complement strand
AGGCCGACGTCGAGCGGGAGCGGGTGCGGCGGGAGCTCGGCCTGCCGGTCGCCGACCCGATCCGCCACGGCAGCAGCGAGCTGATCGACGCCGTCCTGGCCCTTGCGGCGCGGAGGCGGGGCGCGTGATCGACCTCGCCGTCCGGCACTTCGCGCTGCCGCTGCGCCATCCGTTCACGATCTCCCGCGGCACCGTGGCCGTGCAGGACACGGTGATCGTGCAGCTCCAGGAACAGGGCTGCCACGGGTACGGCGAGGCGACGACCAATCCCTATTACGGCGCCACGGTCGAGTCGCTCACGCGGCGGATCTCCGCGGCGGCTCCCCTGCTCCGCCGCTGCACGAGCGACGACCTCGCTGGCCTGCTCGACGGCCTGGCCGCGGAGCTGGGCGACGACATGTTCGCCCGCTGCGCCCTCGACATGGCGGCCCACGACCTCTGGGGGAAGCGGCTGGGCCGGCCCGTGCACCGGCTCTGGGGGCTCGATCCGGCCGCCGGGCCGCTCTCGAACTACACGATCGGCATCGACACCCCCGAGCGGATGGTGGCAAAGCTCGCCGAGGTGCCCGGCTGGCCGATCTACAAGATCAAGCTCGGCACCGACCGTGACCTCGAGATCGTCCGCGAGCTGCGGCGACACACCGACCGGCCCTTTCGCGTGGACGCCAACTGCGGCTGGACCGTCCGGCAGGCGATCGACTACTCCGGCCCTCTGGCCGACCTGGGCGTGGAGTTCATCGAGCAGCCGCTGGCGGCGGACGACCCCGCCATGGCCGAGGTGCGTCGGCACTCCGTCCTGCCGGTGTTCGCCGACGAGAGCTGCGGCGTCGAGTCCGATGTCGAGCGGTGCGCGGACGTATTCCACGGGATCAACATCAAGCTCGTGAAGTGCGGCGGGCTGGCTCCGGCGCGGCGGATGATCGCGCGGGCGCGGGAGCTGGGCCTGGGGGTGAGGTGCGGCTGCATGACCGAGTCGACGGTCGGCATCTCCGCGCTCGCCCAGATCGTGCCGCAGCTCGACCACGTCGACATGGACGGCGCGGCGCTGCTCGCGGCCGATATCGCCACGGGCGTCGTGGTGGAGGACGGACGGCGGCGGTATCCTGACCGGCCGGGTACCGGCGTCGAACTCCTCGACGGACCGTTGCCCGCCGCATGATCGGGGAGGCGGGGATGGTCGTGACACGTGCAGATCATCGTCGGGCGGGGATCCGGCGTTGGGCCATGCTGGTGGTGGCTGTGCTGGGCGTCGGGGCCGAGCCCGTGGCCGGAGCCGAGCCGGCGGCCGGCGTGGAGCAGGCGCTCCGCGACGCCCTCGCGCCGCTCGTCTCGGCACACGAGGGCACCGTGGCGGCGGCGGTGCGCCATCTGGACACCGGCGCGGCCTACACGCACGACGCCGACCGCCCGATGCCGCTGGCCAGCCTCGTGAAGGTGCCCGTGATGGTGGCCGCCTACGCCGCCGCGCACGAGGGCCGCGTCGGCCTCGACGACCGGCTCACGTTCTCGGCCGACGACGTGGTGCCCGCGTCGGCGGTGATCGACAAGCTCTCGCCGGGTGCCACCTTCACCCTGCGCGACGCCATCCGGATGATGATCGCGACCTCCGACAACACCGCCACGAACCTGGTCATCCGCCGCATCGGCCTGCCGGCGACGAACGAGGTGCTCGACCGGATGGGCCTCCCGGGAATTCGCCTCAACTCGCTGGTCTACCGCCGTGAGGCGTCGCTCGACCCCGAACGTAGCCGGACGTATGGCCTCGGCAATGGAACGGCCGCGGGCTTCGTCGACCTGATGGGGATGATCCACGGCCGCGACCTCGAGCGGGACGGGGTGGTGGCCGAGGGCGCCTGCGCGGCGATGCTCGACCACCTGCTGTCCTGCGAGGACCGCGGCACGGCGGGCCGCGACCTGCCCGCCGGGATGAAGGCGGCCCACAAGACGGGCCTGGTGTCGGGGGTGCGGACCGATGCCGGCGTGATCCTCGGGCCCTCCGGTCCGATCGCCTTCTGCGTGCTCACGAAGGACAACCGCGACCGCAAGGCGCCGGGCGGCCCGGCCGACGACCTGATCGCGAGGTTCGCCCGCGCGGCGGTGGACGCCTGCGACCGGACCGGGTCGGAGGGACGGGCGGCCGGCCCCCAGACCCTGGCCGCGGGGGCGTCGGGCCGCCTCGTCGAGGAGTTGCAGCGGAGCCTCAATGCCCGGCTGTCGGCGGAGCAGCAGCTCGGCGTGGATGGCGAGTTCGGTCCGGGCACGGCCGCCGGCGTGCGGGCCTTCCAGAAGCAGGTCTCGCTGCCGGAAACGGGCGTGGTGGACGCCGCCACGTGGGCGGCGCTCGGCCCGCTGGTGGCGGCGGGCGAGTCGCCGGCGCCGCTGCCGGCGCTCGAGGCGGCCGACGACCCCGCCGGTCCGCCGGCGGTGACGGCGGCGGCCTGGGCGGTGCTCGACGCGGCCAGCGGCGAACTCCTCCTCGGTCGCAACGCCGACGCCAAGCGGCAGCAGGCGAGCGTCACGAAGATCATGACCGCGCTGCTCGCGATCGAACGGGAGGCCGCCGTGCCCGGCTCGCTCGACGAGTGGGTGCGCGTGTCGACGCGGGCCGGCACGGAGACGGGCTCGACGGCCCAGCTCCGCCCCGGGGATCGCGTCATGGTGCGGGACCTCCTGCACGGACTGCTCCTACCCTCCGGGAACGACGCGGCGGTCGCGCTCGCGGAGCACGTCGGGGCGACACTCGACGGGGACGGCGACCCGCTCGATCGTTTCGTCGCCGCGATGAACGCGCGTGCCACGGGGCTCGGCCTGACGCAGACGACCTACGGCAACCCGCACGGGCTCACGGTCGACGGGTGCGGGTCGACGCCGCGGGAGGTCGCCACGCTCACCCGCGAGGCGTTGCGGCAGCCCTTGTTTCGCGAGATCGTGGCCACGCGGCGGCGGACGATCCGGCTTGCCAACGTCGACGGCTACGAACGGGACGTCGTCTGGAACAACACCAACAAACTGCTCGGCATCGAGGGCTACGACGGCGTCAAGACGGGCACGACGACGCCGGCCGGCTGCTGCCTGGCGTCGTCGGGAGAGCGCGGTGGCCGGCGACTGATCATCGTCGTGCTCGGGAGCAGTTCGACCGAAGCCCGCTACGCCGACACACGGAACCTCTTTCGCCACGCTTGGCGGACGCTCGGCGTGGAGTGAGTGAAGGTGGCCCGCATCGCCGACGATGGCGCATCCAAGAAGCGTCATGGCGTCAGCCGTACGGCGGCCCGCATCGCTCACGCGATTGCGGCTTCCACGAAGCGTCACGGCCGCCCGCATCGCCGACGACGGCGCATCCAAGAAGCGTAACGGCGTCAGCCGTACGGCCCCCGCGAGTGTGGTCAGTCGCCGCTGGCGAGCATCCGACGGCGGTTGGCTGCGAAGATTTCGAGGGCGGCCGGCCTCGCGGCCACGATCCGCAGGAAGAGGTCGTCGAGAAGGTGCCGCATGGCGGCCTCGTAGATGAGGTCTTCGAGGTGCGGATGGGGGTCGTGCACCGCGACCACGAGACTGGCGTCGGCCTCGGCGGAGAGCGGCCCCGTGTGACGGACGATCGCCACCACGCGGCCTCCCGCCCGCTTCATCTCGCGACAGCCGCGGAGCCAGTCGCCGCCGTCGCCGTGGCCGCAGATGACCAGCAGCGAGTCGCGGGGCGTCACGGCCGAAAGGCTGGCGAGCAGGTCGTGCGTCTGGAGGTGCGCGATCGAGCGGTGGCCGAGCATCGCGATCCGGGCGGCGAAGGCCCGGGCCGC
>CAXNJC010000240.1:0-3834 GCA_964202525.1 Pirellulales bacterium | reverse complement strand
CGGTGACGGGGAACACCTGGCCACGCCGCATCCGGCCCGCAAGCAGGCCCTTCATCAGGGGCCAGTAGGCAACCAGGGCGACATCGTGGGCGATGCACCACGGCAGCACCTCGGCTTCGATGTCGCGCTGCAGCATGTTGAACGGCATCTGGCAGGCGGCCAGCGGGCAGAGGGCGGCGAAGCGGTTCAGATTGTCCACGGACGCGTTCGACAGCCCGATCGCTCGGGCCTTGCCGGCCTCGAGGATGCGTCGGAGCTCGCCGGCCGACTCCTCGATCGGGAGAGCCGGATCGGGCGCATGCAGGTAGAGCAGGTCGAGCCGGTCGGTGCCGAGCCGCGATAGGCTCTCGTCGACCTCGGCGCGGATCCGCGCCGGTCGGCCATCGACGACCTGCCGGCGGGGCGGCGTCGCAGCGGGCGCTGGTTCCCAGTGGATTCCGCACTTGCCGGCGAGCACCACCTCATCGCGACGCCCCGCGATCGCCTCGCGAATGGCCCGCTCGCTTTCGCCATGCTCGCCGTAGCAGTAGGCGGTGTCGAGGTGCGTGAGCCCACCATCGATCGCGGCCCGCACGGTGGCGACCGCGGCCTCGCGGGTCACTCCGGCGCGCGTCATGCCCGCCAGCGGCCAGCAGCCGAGGCCGAACGGCCCGACGAACACCGAGGATGAGCCGAGGCGGCGAGGGGCGGTGTCCATGCGGGCGGATACTACGGGGACGTGCCGGCCATCGCCGGCGGAAACTCGCCCGTGGCCAGGAAGCTGGCCACGAGGTCGGCCGTCTCCGGCCGAAACAAGAGCCCCGTGTGCCAGGTCGCGAGCGTCACGTGGGCGTGCGGACCGTCGGGGTGGGTGCTCTCTTCGGCCACCAGGGCGTCGTGCTTGGCCGCGATCACGCCGATGTCGATCCCTTGCGGCATCGGCAGCGAGTTCACGAGGCTGTCGTCGGCCGTCGAGAGCTCCTGCACGGGCCGGAGGATGCGGCCGAACGTGCCCGCCGTGGCGGTGGCGACGAACGAGCCCCGGTTCGGCGGGGCGAGCATCACGAATCGACCCATCTTCCGGGGCCGGTACCGATCGAGTGCCGCCCGCCCGATGATGCAGCCCATGCTGTGCGCCACGAGATGAATCGTGCCCACCCGCGGGTCGCCGTCGAGCAGCTGGAGCTCGCGGGCGAAGCGATCCGCGTGGACGAGCAGGGAGCACTGCATGTTCCAGTAGCCCCAGGCGCTCGTCTGGTAGCCATGGGCCCGCAGGCGGCGGCCGAGCACGGCCAGCATGTACTTGTTCGCCATGAAGCCATGGACGAGCGACACGCACTCCCGCGGATGATCGGCGGGCGATCCGGGGGTGAAGCGGACGGACGCCATCGCACTAGGGCCGTCCGGCGGGAGCCGCCGGCCGCTGCGGGGCGGGGCAGCAGTCAAGCGGGCAGACGTCGTGGTTCGCGGGAAGGACGCCGATCGCAGCCCGCTCCGGAAGGCTCCACGCCCGTTCGGCGATCAGGTCGCGAACCATCGACACGAAGGCTGGTGCGGTGCCCACCGTGGCGGCTCGCACCATCTCGACCCCGAGCTCCTTGCAGAGGTCCGCCGCCTCGGTGTCGAGGTCGTAGAGCACTTCCATGTGGTCTGAGATGAACCCGATGGGCGAGATCACCACCCGGCGGCCGCCGTGGGCATGAAGCTGGCGGATCGCATCGCACACGTCGGGCTCGAGCCAGGGCTGGGTCGGCGGGCCGCTGCGGCTCTGATAGACGAGTTTCCAGTCGGCGGCGCCCGCCTCTGCGGCCACGAGCCGGCACGACTCCTCGAGCTGCGGCACATACCGGCAGCCGGCCGCCATCGACGTGGGGATGCTGTGGGCCGTGAACAGGACCGGCACGTCCGCACGCTCGGCCTCCGGAAACCGGGCCAGGGCGGCGGCGACGTTGGCGGCCATCGGGCCCACGAAACCCGGGTGGTTGAAGAACACGCGAATCTTGTCGACCTGCGGGGCGCGATCGCCGAGCGAGGCGCAGGCGGCGGCGATGTTCTCGCGATACTGCCGGCACCCGGAGTAGCTCGAAAACGCACTCGTCACGAAGGCGATCGCCCGCTTCACGCCGGCATCCGCCATCTCGCGGAGCGTGTCGGTCAGGAGCGGATGCCAGTTACGGTTGCCCCAGTAGATGGGCAGATGAGGACCCCGCCGGTCGAGCTCCTCGCGCACCGCTGCGAGCAAGGCCAGGTTCTGCTCGTTGATCGGGCTCTTGCCGCCGAAGTGGTGGTAGTGCTCCGCGACCTCGAGCATCCGCTCCCGCGGCACGTTTCGCCCGCGGAGGACGTTCTCGAGGAACGGGAGCACGTCGTCGGGGCCGTCGGGGCCGCCGAACGACACCAGCAGCACAGCGTCGTACTGCGACGGAGGTGCTGCGGCGTCAGGAGCGAGATCGGAAGAAATCACGGGCATGCATCCTGACACCTGCGGAAAGTGACCCCACGGGGATTCGAACCCCGGTTACCGCCGTGAAAGGGCGGTGTCCTAGACCACTAGACGATGGGGCCGAGGCAGGTGCTGCTAAGGTGAATCGCTGACGAACTGACTGATGAACCGACTTGGGAAGCGTACCCACTCGCGGCCGCGAGTGTAAGGGACGCGACCAGACGACAGGGCAGGAGATCCGCCGCCGGCTGCTCAGCCCAACTCGGTGGCCGGTGAATGCGGCTCGCCGGGGATCGGATCAGCTGACGGTGCAGCGACCGGGGCGGGATCGACCGACTCCCCGCGGGCGATCGCCTCGAAGACCTCCCGTCGGTGCACGGGCACTTCCTTCGGGGCCTCGACGCCGAGCCGGACCTTGTCGCCACGGATCTCGACGACAACGATCGTGATGTCGTTGTTGATGACGATGCTCTCGTCTTTCTTCCGAGACAGCACGAGCATGGGCCGGTCCTTGGCTGGGCGGAGCCCGCAATCAAGGCTCCGCAAACTCCTTAACTGTAAAGGTTTCCAGTCCGGCGTCAAGCATTTTCCGGTCGGCCCCGAGGGGGGATTCAGGCGGTTTCGCCGGGCTTTCTGGCCGACTGCGGCGAGGCGGGCGAGGCGTCGACGGCTCGAGGGCCGCGCGTTGCCGCCCGCCGGACACTCCCTGCCGGCGCCAGCCACGTGCTCGACAATCGCTACCGTCATGACGTCGCTCGGCGGGAACGCGCTCCCCGGGCCGTCGGCGATCGTCGCGGCTTGTTGGGTTGGCTGCCGCACCTATACTTTCGCGCGACGTGGCCGATCACCTGCCGAGCCTGCCGTGGCGGGTCGCGGCCCCGGCCCCGCCGCGACGCCCTCCTGAGCAGCACCCCATGAAAGAGTGGTTCCGCAACCTGTTCACGGCCGTGGGCACCGTGCTCGAGGGCATGCTGGTGACGCTGCGAGTGTTCGGCAGCACCTACGACCAGAAGCGGCGGACCTTCACCGAGCACTACGAGTACCCCGAACTGCCGGCTCCCGTGGCGGCTCGGTATCGCGGCTTTCACCGCTACGACCTCACGACCTGCATCGCCTGCGATCAGTGTTCGAAGGCCTGTCCGGTCGACTGCATCTACATCGGCAAGGAGCGGGTCGAGAACGGGAAGGGCTTCCGCGTCAGCGGCTTCACGATCGACTACTCGAAGTGCATGTTCTGCGCGCTCTGCGTGGAGCCGTGCCCCGTGGACTGCATCTTCATGGGGTCGACGCTCGACCTGTCCTGCTACAGCCGCGACGGAACGATCGTCGACTTCGCACGGCTTCCGGTGGAGGTTGCGTGGGGCCGTTCGACCCTCAACCCGACTGCCGTAGCCGCGTCGAAGGTGATCGTC
>CAXNJC010000239.1:0-3835 GCA_964202525.1 Pirellulales bacterium | reverse complement strand
GGGGGCGGGCCGAATCCCGGCAAGGCCGGCGGGCCGGTCCGCATCGCTTACGCGATTGCGGCTTCCTATAGCGAGCTCACGCGATTGCGGCTTCCTGCGGCTCGAACTCAGCGAGGGGCTGCCCGTGCCCCCGGGAGCCGGCGTCGCTGGTCGAGCGCAGCCAGGATGGCGAAGCGAGAGCAGCGTAGAGTGAGCGGAGGGCAGGATGCCCGGAGCGAACGTCCGGCGACGGGGCACGGGTAGCGCCGAGCCACGCGGGTGCCGGTCCGCATCGCTTACGCGATTGCGGCTTCCTGTAGCGAGCTCACGCGATGGTGGCTTCCTGCGGAGGAGCGTCCGCCGGCTCCACGAGGGCGACGCTGGCGGTGAAGCCGTGGAGAAACGTGCGGTCGCCGATCGGGCCGATCTCGCCCTGGGCGAAGAACCCGGCCGTCGGGATCGGACCGAGGCACTCCTCGACGCAGCGGGCATCGTGGTGGGGCTCGTCGAAGAGCCGCATCCCGCGGCCGTTGCAGGTGAACACGACCGCGCCGACCGGAGCTGCGGCCTCGGCGGCGACGAGCAGGCTGCGGAGATCCTCGTCGGCGGTCGCGGCATCGCGAACGTGAAACTGGACGGTCTGCCCCGTGCGGATCGTGTCGCCCACGGCGACCACGCCCGATTCCGGATCCGCGCCCACGACGTTGCGAACGAGGAAGTCGCCGCGGCCGAACGTCTCGCGGAACTCCGTCGCCGCGCGGCCCACGTGCAGCGACGACCGCACCAGCTGCCGGTCGGCCTCGTCGAGCTGGCCGTAGATCTCCCGCAGCCGCTCGAGGGCCGGCCGCCCGCCGAGTTCGACGATCAGGTTTTCCTCCGACTTCGTGACCACCATCGGCCGGCCGATCGGCCGGCAGCCCTGCGAGACGACGGGGCGAATGCGGACACTCCCGCCCACGACGAGGCCCACGGCGCCGGAGTCCTCGGTCCGCGAACCGATGACGAGCGTGTTGCCTCCCGGCTCCGCCGCGCCGCTGGCCATGCCGCCGACGATCGGCATTCCTGGATGCTCCTCCGCCATCCGCGCGATGAAGGCGTCGACCGGAAACGAGAACGGGTCGGCGAGCAGGAGCAGCGTGGCATTCGCGGGAAGGTCGGCGGCGAGGTCGTCACGCCAGCCGGCGAACATGCCGCCATCGGGTGTCTGCCGGTAGTCGAGCGACACGGGCCGAATCCACGCTCCGGGAAGCCTGGCGAGCCAGACCGTCACCGCCGGCACCCGCTCGAACTCCACGCCGTTTCCCAGCACGCCCTCCGCGGTGGTGCCGATCAGCGTCGTCGCCGACACCAGGTCCGCGAGCGCTTCGAGAGCGGGCCGAATCGCCGCTCCGTAGGCGCCCGCCACGAACACGATCCCCACGTCGGCCGGCTCCGCAGTGGCGTCGAGGGCGGCGCGGGCGGCGGCCCCGGCCTCCCGCAGGGCCATACCCAGGTCGGGATGCGTGGACGTGCCGCAGCCGCATCGCGGTGTCGCCGGGGTCATGTCACGATCTCGGCGAACGAGCGGACGCCCTCGTGTGCGAACACACCGCCCGGCTCGCGGTTGCCCGCGCGGATGGCCAGCGCGGTGGCCATGCCGGCGGCGCGGGCGGCGTCGAGTTCAGCGCCGACGTCGCTGACGAACAGGATCCGCTGCGGTGCGAGCCCCATGTCGGCGGCGATCGCGGCGTAGCTGGCCGACTCCCGCTTCGGGCCGGTGGTGGTGTCGTAGTGGCCCCGGAGATGCGGCGTGAGGTCGCCGGCGGCGGTGTGCGCGAAGAACAACCGCTGGGCCTCGATCGAGCCCGACGAGTAGATCCGCACATCCAGGCCCGAGTCGGCCCACGCCGCCAGCGCCGGGGCCACGTCGTCGAACACGTGGGCGACGATTTCGCCCGACTCGTAGCCCCCCCGCCAGATCATGCCCTGGAGGGCCTTGAGCGCCGTGTCCTTCACGTCGCGGTTCATCAGGTCGATCGCTCCGAGGGCGAGCTGCGACAGGCCAGCGTCGTCGGCCAGCGCGGCGTCGGGGAGGCCGAGGCCGCGGGCCAAGCCGAAGGCCGCGTCGCGCACCGCGGGGTCGTCGCGGCGGGAGGCCAGGAATGCGGCGATGTTGCGTTTGGCGTGCTCGAAGAGCACGTCGTAGACGAAGGAAATGGACGAGGTCGTGCCCTCGACATCGAGGAGGATGCCGCCGCCGTCGAAGACGATCACGAGGCCGCCTTTCCCGCGCCCGCGACCCACGCGGGCCCGAGGCAGAGCGGGAGGTAGGCCTCGTGCACGCCGTCGGCGAGGTAGTGGGGTGTCCAGCCGCTCATGTCCTGGAACAACCGGATCGCGCGGATGCGGCGGTCGGCGCAGAGGTCGAACCAGTGCCGCGTGCCCAGCGGCACGCTGATCAGGTCGCCCGCCCAGACCTCGATCGCGAACACCGGCCGGTCGGCGAGGTGGATGTGGAACACGCCGCGGCCCTGGAGGATGAAGCGGATCTCGTCCTCGGTGTGCGTGTGCTCCTTCGAGAACCTCGCGAGCATCGCATCCAGGTTCGGCGTATCGGGGTAGACGTCCACGACGTCGGCCGTCACGAAGCCACCCCGCCGCTTGAGTTCGTCGATCTCGGGGGCGTAGGCCGCGAGAATCGTGTCTGCCGGCGCGGCCGGATCGACCCGGTCCTCGAGCGGCCAGCGGTCGTAGAGCAGCCCGTGGTCTGCCAGAAACGACGTGATCTCCGCCGGTTCGGTGAGGCGGCGATGCTCGGCGGGCACGGTCACGATGGCCATGGCGGTCTCCTCGTGGTCGCGGGGGCTTACTACTACTGCTGTTGCTGCTGCTGGGCCTGACGCTGCACGCCGGATGCGGCGCCGCGGTCGCCCGCGGGCAGCATCCGGGCCCGGGCGACGCACTCGAACAGGAACTCGAAGATCTCGACGTGTCGGCGGGCCTCGGCGAGGTCGCGGCCCCAGGTGTAGAGCCCGTGCCCGGAGAGCAGGAATCCATGGAAGGGCGGCCGGGCGGCTGCCGGCCACTCGACGCCCGCGAAGCGGCGGCGGAGGCGGACCGACAGGTCCACCATGTCCTGCGTGTTGGCGAAGATCGGCACGTCCTCGACGGTGTCGTGCGTGCCGATCCCGTCGAGGCCCTTGAGCATCTCGTATCCGGCGATCTGTAGGCTGCCGTGGGGCAGGTCGGCTGCCGAGAGGATCGTGCCCCACACCGAGTGGGTGTGGAGCACGGCACCGATCGACGGAATCATCCCGGCGAGCGTGCAGTGCAGGAGCGTTTCGGCGGACGAGCGGCGGCCCGAGCCGTCGACCACGCGGCCGGCGGCGTCGACGCGGACGAAGTCGTCGCGGGTGAGGCCGGACTTGTCCTTGCCGCTCACCGTGACGAGGAGTTCCAGCGGGTCGCGGCCCACCACGACGCTGTAGTTGCTGCTCGTGCCCAGCGACCAGCTGCGGGCGTGGAACTCCCGACCCACCGCGCGGAGGAGGTCGATGGCGTCGGCGTCGGCGGCGGCCGCGAAGGGGGCGGGGTGCAGGGACATGCCCGAGACAGTATCCGGCGGGCCCGTGGGCTGGCAACGAACCTGCGGCGAAAGCGGGGCAAACCGCTGCCGGCCGGCGGCCGCACCCTGCCTACTTCGTCTTCCTCGGGTCGGGGCCCTCGACCGCGAAGTCCTTGGCGTTGGAGCCCGCGGTGACGGTGATCGTGTGCTGCGATGCTCGGCCCCACGCCGGCGGCATCAGCTCTTCGGCGATCCGGGTTTCGTTCCCGTAGTCGTCTTTGCGACTTCCGGCGATGAACGGCGCCGAGAGTT
>CAXNJC010000238.1:0-3844 GCA_964202525.1 Pirellulales bacterium | reverse complement strand
AGCCCGAGTCGGGAGCCGACGGCATCACGCCGCTGTTCGTGGATGTGGCCGCGGACGCCGTGGACGACTGCGCGATCGCGTCGCTCGGACTGTCGGCCGACCGGGTCGTTGCCGGCGCGCCGTTGGCGGTGAGCGTGACGGCCGATCGGGTCGGCCCCGACACGACGCGGCCAGTGGCCATCGAGGTGCTGGGGCGCGACGGCACGTACGTCCGCCGGGGCGTGAAGCCGGTGACCTGGACGGCGGCCGCGCCGGCCGCGGTGGAGTTCGAGCTCGCCGGCCTCGAGCCGGGCACCCGCCAGGGCCGCGTGATCGTCGACGGCGCCGACGACTTCGAGGCCGACGACGCCCGATACTTCACGGTCGAGGTCGGGGCGGCGACGCGGGTGATCGTCGCCGCTGCCCCGCCCGCGTCGCGGTCGGCGGCGGTCTTCGTCCGGGCCATCGCCCCGCAGTCGCTCGTCAAGTCGGGCAAGTCGCGGTTCGTGCCCGAGGTCATCGACGTGGGGGGGCTGGGCACCGCCTCGTGGGACGGCGCGGCCGGCATGGTCCTGCTCGACCCGCCGCCCTTGCCGGAGGCCACCTGGGAATCGCTCGATCGCTGGGTGGCGGGCGGCCGGGGGCTCGTGGTCTGGCTGGGGCCGCGCGCCGGGTCGGCGGAGGGCTTCAACTCGGCGGCCTCGCGCCGCGTGCTCGGCGGCGACCTGGTGCGGGTGTGGCGCAGCCGCGAGGGCAACAGCCTCGCGCCGGCGGCCCTCGACCATCCGGTCCTGGCGGCGTTCCGCCGCGTCGGCGACGCGGTGCCGTGGCAGGACTACCCGGTGTTTCGGCACTGGGAGGTGCGGCCCGAGGCGATCGCCGACAGCGCGGCCGCGGTGCCGGTCGCGGCCTATCGTGACGGCCTGCCCGCGGTGCTCGAGCACCGGCTCGGTGCGGGCACGGTCGTCGTGTTCACGACGCCGGTGGCGGAGTCGGCCTCCGATGCCGACGCCTGGAACATGCTCGCCACGGGCTTCGAACCGTGGCCGTTCGTGATCCTGGCCAATGAATCCCTCGCCCACGCGATCGACACGGCCGACGATCGGAACGTGGCCACCGGAGCAACCGTCGTGCTGCACCTCGACCGCCGCGACCTCGCCTCGGCCTCCGTCCGCACGCCGGCCGGCGACGACTTTCCGGCCGCGGTCGATCCGGTTCGTGGCACGATCACCGTCACCGACACCCGCGTGGCCGGCAACTACCGGATCCGGGCCGGTGGCGAGGACGGCGGCGTCTCGAAGGGCTTCAGCGCGAACGACGGCCCCGGCGCACTCGACTTCCGGCGGCTCTCCGCCGATGCGCTCGCCGCAGTGCTCGGAACCGGCCACCGGATCGCCCGCACGGAGGCCGAACTCGTCCGCGACGTCAACCTTGAACGGATCGGCGCCGAACTGTTTCCGTGGCTGATCCTGCTCGCCGCCATCGCAATGGCGGCCGACTGGGTGGTGGCCAACCGGTTCTATGCGGCGCGGGAAGGAGTCGTGCAGGAGCACGGCGCGGCGGCCGCCTTCGCCGAGGAGTCGGCGGATGCCGCGGCGGCCGCGGTCGATCCCGAACCGGGCGCGGTTCCCGGACCGCCGACTCCTCCGCGCCCGCGTGGAGAGCCTCCGCCCCTGCCGCCGGAGGCCGGCCGGACACCTCCGCCTCCGGCGTCTCCCCCGACGGTGCCGGCATGACGGCGACCGGGACCATCGAGGAGCTGTCGCTGCAGTGGGACCCGATCTGGTCGTGGGTCTTCGTGGCCCTCGTCGCGGCCGGCCTGCTGGCCGTGATCATCGCGGTGCCGCCCGACCGGTCACGGCTGTCACGAGCCGGGCGGCTCGTCCTCTCCGCGCTGCGGTTCGCCGCGTTTCTGGCGGTCGTCGCCTGCATGCTCCGGCCCACGCTCGTGGCCACGAGCAGGGCCCGGCAGGAAGGCACCGTGGTCGTGCTCGCCGACGCGTCGCGGAGCATGACCGTGCCGGACGGGGCCGCGGGGCGGACGCGGTGGGATGAGATGCTGGAGGCGCTCGCCGCGGCCCGCCCGGCCGCCCGTCGGCTGACCGATGGCGGAGGCTTCGAGGTGGCCGTGTGGGAGTTCGACCGCGAGGCGCGGCTGGTGGCGGCCCGCGACGGCGACCCGTTTCCGCTGGCCGCCTGGCAGCCGGCGGCCACCGCCGACGAGACCGCCATCGGCGCGGCCATCGAAGACGCCGTGCGGGCGGCGGGAGGCCGCACGCTCGCCGGGGTGCTCGTGCTCAGCGACGGCGGGCAGCATGCGCATGTGCCCCGCGATGCGTCGCCGCAGTCGGTCGCGCGGCGGGTGGCCGATGCTGGCGTGCCGGTGTGGAGCATCACCTTCGGCCGCCAGCGGGGCGATGGCGAAGGCCGCGACGCCTCGGTCACGAATCTCTCGGTCTCCGAAACGGGCTACCTGGGCAATCTTCTCGAGGTGGCGGGCCGCGTCCGCATGGAGGGATTGGCGGGCCGCGAGGTGGCGGTGATCCTCGAGGCCGAGGAGGGGCCGGGTGCGATGACGGAGGTCGCCCGCACGGTGCTGCGGCCGGATGCCGAGCAGGTCGAGGAGCCGGTGCGGCTCGACTGGACGCCCAAGGCGGTGGGCGAGCGCAAGCTCACGCTCCGCGTCGAGCCCCAGGACGGCGAGACGGTGATCGCCAACAATGAGTCGTCGACCTTCGTGGAGATCGTCGACGGCGGTCTCAAGGTGCTCTATCTCGAGGGCGCGTTGCGGGTCGAGCAGCGCTTCCTACGCCGCATCCTGGCAGCGAGCCCCGACATCCAGGTCGACTTCGAGTGGATTGATTCCAACCGCCGCGACCGCTGGCCGGCCGACATCTCGCGGCGGCTCGGCGGGAAGCACGACGTGTTCCTGATCGGTGACCTCGATTCCTCGGCACTCCGGCGGGAGGATCTCGCCACCATGCTCGGCCGCGTCGAGGCGGGCGCGGGCCTCGGCCTGCTCGGTGGCTTCCACGCCTTCGAGGCCGGCGGCTGGGCTGGGTCTGCCCTCGGGCCGGCGATGCCCTTCGCCGAGGATCGACTCGCCCGGCAGTCGTTCGACGAGCCCGTGCGGCCGGGCCTGCACGTCGACGGGAAACTGCGGCTCGTGCCCGACCAGCGCTTCGGCGGGATCTCGATCCTCCGGCTCCAGGCCGGCGACGCCGACAGCCGCGCGGCCTGGGCGGCCATGCCGCCCCTCGAGGGAGCGTCCCGGCTGGGCACGCTGCGGCCGACCACGAAGACCCTCGCCGCCACCGCCGACGGCCTGCCGCTGTTGGTGGGCAGCGAGTATGGCGAGGGCCGCGTGCTCGCCTTCGCGGCCGACTCGACGTGGCGCTGGGCGATGCAGGGCGCCGGCGACCAGCATCGCCGATTTTGGCGGCAGTTCGTGCTCTGGCTCGCGCGGCGCGACGCTCCCGAGGAGGGCAGCCTGTGGGTCCGGCTGGCCCAGCGGCGAATCGCTCCGGGCACCCCGCTGCCGTTCGACGCCGGCCTGATGGCGCCGGATGGTGAGCCCGAGGCGGACGCGGCGTTCGAGGCCACGGTGATCGATCCGGCCGGTGGTCGGCGGGCGGTCCGCGTGGGGCGGCAGGGCGACTCCTTCTCCGGCACGATCGAGTCGGCGGTGGAGCCGGGCGACTGGACGCTCGTGGTGCGCACGACCCAGCCCGGCGAGCCTCAGCCCCGTGAGCGGTCCGCGCGATTCACCGTGTTCCGGCAGGATCTCGAAATGGCCAACCCGCGTGCCAATCCGCTGCTGATGCGGCAGCTCGCGGAGTCGACCACCGGCGGCGTGCGGCTGCCG
>CAXNJC010000237.1:0-3856 GCA_964202525.1 Pirellulales bacterium | reverse complement strand
TCGCCACCGGCGCTCCACCAGCCCGAGCCTGGAGCAGTTCGACCAGGTCGTGCCCAGACATGTCGTCGAGATCCGCCGCTACGATCCACGCGTCGACCTGCACGCGCTCGCCCAGTCGCAATGCCTCGGAACCGCTCGACCGGAGGTGCAGGTCGAGTCGCCCCTGGCGGGCGCTGGCCGCGAGCGCCTTGTAGGCGACAAACCGCGGGTCGACGACGACCACGCTAGGGGCGTCTGATGAACTGGTGTGAAAGGGGGCAACGGGACTCATGGCATGATCTCCAACGTCGACTCATGACCGCAGAAGCGACGCCTCGCCGATCAGGCCATGCCCACCGCTTCGGGCGCCGGCATCCGCGTGGCGCGGATCACGTCGAGGGTGATCGGCCGGACGAGGTAGCCGGCCACGCCGGACGACAGCGCCCGTTGCTCGTCCTCGAGCCGGTAGGCATCCGAAACGAGGAAGATTCCCGAGTGCCGGTCGTGGCCGACGCGGTTGAGCGAGATCCGCGCGCCCGACCGGAGCGGGTCGACGTCGCCCTGCAGCACGTGCGCGGACAGCATGTCGATCAGATCGAAGCCCGACATGTCGGGGAGTTCGGAGGCCACCAGCCAGGCATCGGCCCGGAATCGCCGGGCGAGCCGCACGGCCGACCGGCCGTCGACGCAGAAGTGCAGGCCGACCTCGCCGGCTTGCGCGGCCTGGACGAAGTCGCCGTAGCGGTCGCACGTGGCATCGACGATCACGATCTCGTTGATGCCGATCGACCGCAGCGAGGTGTTGTGGGTGAGCGTGTGCATGATCGAGGTCCTCGGAAGGAAGCGTTGTTTGGGACGGGGTATGGGAGGCGGCTCAGCGGCTCTCGGGACGAGCCAACGGCAGGGAGGGGCGGGCACCGACCGAGCGACCGGTCATCGGACGGACACCGGAAGCCTTGTTCGGATTCACGTCAAGAACGAGCAGGGGCAGCACCGCCCGCGTGCTGGCGAACGGATCAGCCGCTGCGTAGGACTTCGAGCGATCCACATCCGGCGTGGAGGAGCGGGCTTCAGTCGTGAACGTGTAGGTGGCCGACGTGGCCGGCACGGGCCGCATTGCCGGGGTGGCGGGCGTCGACAGGGGTTCGAGATCCTGCATTACCGCGAGGTCACTGACCACGCTGCGATCAAGCGACGCGTAGTTGATGTCCGAGGCTCGCGAGATCGTCCCCGCGGAAACGAAGGCGATGGAGGTCCACGTTAACGTCGTCAGGATCGAGCCGAAGGACTTCATGGGATCACCTTGGGTCAGAGCGGGCTAACTACGGATGCTGGACAGCGAGAATCGGACAACTCAGCCGATCACGACGATCGCGATGGCCGACACAGCGAGCACACAACCAGCAACGAGCGAAGACAGGGCGCGGATTGTGGGAACCTTCGACGAAGCGAGCGGCGAAATCATGGCAACCTCAGGGAGTGGGCGAAGGAGCGACGAGCGGAAAGACCAAGCGTCAGACGAGCGACACGATCGAAAGAAACAGGGCGATCGGCAGGGCACACAGCAGGACGTCGGCCTGCGTGAGCGCCCAGCAGGTCGGCCCCTGCCGACCGCATACGACGGTACTGGTGTTCATGAGCGGACTCCTTACACGTGGACGTGTGACGGCAGACAACACAACGACATCTGGACGACGGCGATGAGTTGCAGCGGCCATCGGCCCCCGTGGGAGCCACACATGTCCGTCGCAACCGCACCGCCTCGCGGATGAAACAAACTGCACGCCGCGTGCCAAAGCCGACGGTTGGCTGCGAGAAAATCGCGAAGTCGCGTATCTCAGCCGAAAACGCGAGTTCGTCGCCCGGGGGGCCCGACGGAGCTGGTGCGATGGAGCGGTTGGGAGGGTGGGGCGCTGGAGCGATTCGCTCCAGCGCTGGGCTCCAGCGACCAGCGCGCTGGAGCGAATCGCTCCACCCCCCCGGCCCGAGTCCTACCCGAGTGAGGGGTCTTGCGGGCTGGCGAGGACCTGACGGACCACCGGCTCGGGCACGCCATCGACGAGCTCGACGTGACCGAGTCGCGATGGCAGCACGAACCTGAGCCGGCCGCCGAGCGACTTCTTGTCGCGGGCCATCACGGCCAGAAGGGCGGTTTGGTCGCCGACCCCGGTTGGAATTGCGGTCGGGAGGCCGAGACGGGTGAGGAGGGCGTCCTGCCGGGCCACGAAATCGCCCGAAATCCTCCCCAAGAGGGCTGCGAGCCGGGCAGCCCGGGCCATGCCGATCGCCACGGCTTCGCCGTGCAGGAGCGTCCCGTAGCCGGCGAGCGTCTCGTAGGCGTGGGCGAAGGTGTGGCCGTAGTTCAAGGCGGCTCTCAGGCCGCTGGTTTCGTGCTCGTCCTGCGACACGACGTCGGCCTTGATGGCAGCGGATCGCTCGACCGCCTGCGCGACGGCGGCGGGGTCGCGGGCCGTGAGGGCGGCGGCCGAGTCTTCGAGCCAGCCAAAAAAGGCCGGATCGAGGATCACGCCGTACTTCACGACCTCGGCGAGGCCGCTGACGAACTCCCGCGACGGGAGCGTGGCCAGCGTGTCGATGTCGGCGAACACGCCCCGCGGCTGCCAGAACGCCCCCACCAGGTTCTTGCCGCCCGTCAAATTGATGCCTGTTTTCCCGCCGATCGCGCTGTCGACCTGGGCCACGAGCGTGGTGGGCACGTGCCAGATCGAAAGGCCCCGGGCGAAGGTCGCCGCCGCGAATCCAGCGAGATCCCCCACCACTCCACCCCCGACGGCCACCACGTGGGTTCGCCGGTCGACCGCCATCTCGGCAAAGGCGTTCCACAGCCGCTCGGCGGCCGCAACCGACTTCGTCGGCTCCCCGGAAGGTACCGAGACAACGGCCGTGTCGACGGCCGCGGCCAGGAGTGCCCGGCGGACGAGTTCCGCATGGGAGTGGGCAACGGCCGCATCGGCCACCACCACGGCCCGCTGCCCGCCAGCGGCCGAGACGGCCGGCCCCACGGCTTCCGTCACGCCGCGTCCGCAGATGACGTCGTAGGAGCGGTCAGCCGCGGGAGCCCCGTTTCCGCCGAGTTGGACGCGGATCGTGGCCACCGTCAGCGTCCGCCGACCCGGTCGAGGTCAGCCTCGGTAACGGTGATGACCCGGGCGAATCCGGTGTGCTGGCGGACGTAATCGAGGTCGGCCGCCGCTTCGGGGGTGCCGTGAAGCAGGGTTTCGAGCCGGGCCTTGTCGGCTCCGGACCAGTCTTCGAAGGCTGCCGGCCAGATGGTGTGGTGCTCGACGACGAGCGCTTCACGGTAGGGGTCGAATGCGTTGCTCATGCCGCGTCGGTCCGCCCCAATCGGGCGGCTGTCGGGAAAGGCTTCGGGAGAGGCCGCCCGCGCGTGACCGTGACCTCGAAGCCCGGAAACCGCGTCAGTATACAGTGGTCGGGACGGTCTGCCGCGGCGAGTGTCGCCGCAGCCCGTCGATTCCCAAGGTTGCCACGACGATGCCCACGCCCCTTCCAGACCGCAGCTCCAGCGCCGGACGTGTCGCGGTGCTCTCCATGGTGACGTTGGCCGCGGCCCTGGCCAGTTTTGCGGTGTGGTTCCAGTGGAACCAGACGAAGCGCTGCCTCGCCCTCTACGGCCCGGCGGCGGCCCGCTCGATCCAGTACGCCAAGCGGGTCGAACTCTGGTCGCTCACCGCCGTGGCGGAGCGGCCCCGGGTGGTGAGGGCGATTGACGTCTCCAAGGCCCCGGGCCTCGTCCACCTCCGCCGTGGCCTCGTCGAAGACGCCAACTTTGCCTGGGAGCCGGCGGCGGCAGGGCGGCTGCCGGCCGAGGACTGGGACACGGCGCTCGCCTTCT
>CAXNJC010000236.1:0-3863 GCA_964202525.1 Pirellulales bacterium | reverse complement strand
TGTAGCCCGCCAGCGTGCCCCAGGCGAGGCCGTCCCAGCCGAGCCGGGGCAGGCCGAGCGATCCAGTGGCGAGTGCATAACTGGCAGCGGCGTTGACACCGTTGACGATCGTCATGGCCAGCAGCCCCCCCACCATGTCGCCGGCCCCGCGGAGCGAGGCCACTCCGACGGCGATCAGCATCATCGCCGGCAGGGCGGGCAGGACGATCGCCAGGTAACGGGCGGCGAGTTCCCCGCTTCCGGCGGGCAAGCCGAGGAGGGCCACCACCGCCGCGCCTTTCCAGGCGGCCAGGCAGAGCACGGCCGCGGCCAGCACCACCGCCACAAGCGTGCACTGCGCCACGGCACGCCGCGCACCGGAGCCGTCACCCGCGCCCACGCTCCGCGCCACCAGCGCCGTCGCGGCCGTGGCCGGAAGCGTGAACGCCACCGGCAGAAACGCCAGGCAGTAAGCGACCAAGCCGACGGCGGCGAGGGGCTCCGCATCCACGAACAGGTTGCCCGCGAGCCATTTGTCGACGAAGCCCACCGACAGGCCGAGCAGCTGTTCGGCAAGCACGGGCAGGACGAGCTTCAGGACGGGACGGAGCGTTCCGGGAGTGGCGACCACCGATGCCGTGGCGGCAGTCGACGCCACAGCACGGGGCAGTCGATCGGCGGCAGTCAGGCGAACAGTTCCTTGATGACCTTGCCGGAGTTGGCGATCTTCATCGGACGTCCGTTCTTGGCGGTGAACGTCGTCTCCAAGCCGATCCCGAGGGCCTTGAGGACGCTCGCCATCAAGTCCTGGGATGCGTACGGCTCCGAGACGACCTCCTTGCCATCCGAACTCGTCTCACCGACCACGACCCCCCGCCGGAACCCGCCGCCTCCGACCACGACGCTCCAGCTGCGGGCCCAATGGTCGCGGCCGGCGCCGCCGTTGATGTTCGGGGTGCGGCTGAACTCTCCCATCCACATCACGACCGTGTCGTCGAGCATGCCGCGGTCCGCGAGGTCGGCCACCAGGGCGCTCATCGCCTGATCGAGCACGGGCAGCTTCTGGTTCTGGAGCGTCGGGAAGATGTTGGCGTGGTTGTCCCAGCCCCCCAGATCGACCTCCACGAAGGGCACGCCCATCTCTACGAGCCGCCGGGCCATCAGGCACCCCTTGCCGAACCCGTTGTTGCCGTACCGCTCCTGAACCTCCTTCGGCTCCTTGGCGATCTTGAAGGCCTCCATCTGCTTGCTCGTCATGAGCTTGACCGTCTTGTCGAGGACCTTCGCGTGATCGTCGGCCGACGGGCCGCGACGCTCCCCGATGAAGCGGCTTTCGATCGTGTCGAGCATCGCCAGCCTCTGCTCGAGCCGGGCGCGATCGATGCCCATGTCGAGATTGCGAACGTTGCCGTTGGAGTCGACGACGAAGGGCGACCACGTCATGCCCAGGAATCCGGGCCCGACGCTGCCTCCACCCACCGACACGAACGGCGGGATCTCGAGGTGGGGCACCTGGTCGGCGAGTTCGTGGGCGATCACCGCGCCGTAGCTCGGATGTTCGACGTTGGGGTTGGGCACGTACCCGGTGTGCATGTAGTACCGGCCCCGCATGTGATCCGCCTCGCGGGTGCTCATCGAGCGGACGATGGCCATGTGGTGCATCTGCTTCGCCATGTGGGGCATGTGCTCGCAGATCTGCACGCCGTCGGCCGTGGTCGTCATGGGCTTGAACGGCCCCCCCGTCGGCGCCCCGGGCTTGAGATCCCAGATGTCCATGCTGCTCGGGCCGCCCCCCATCCACAGCAGGATCGCCGCCTTGTGCCGCTTCCGCATGTCGGTCGCGTTGGCGAGGATCGAGTTGGTGAAGGCCGTGGCGGGCGTGGCGAGCGCCGCAGCGCCCGCCATGTGGTTCATGAAGTGGCGACGGGTCATGCCGGCCGGCAGGTCAATGAATCGCGACATCGCTGGGCTCCCCTGGGGATCGCGGACACGGGCCTCCACTGATCGTTCTCAGATTCAAGTATCCCCTATTCCCGGGCAGCACGCCAGTTTGGGGCCGGGCACGCGAGGGCGGCGAAGGGGCTGCACGGGCCCCGAGTTCGTGCCGCGCACCGCAGCCGGCCCGGATGGCCGGCCCACGAAAAGCAGGCTGCCCGGGCCATGGATGGCCGTGCAGCCGTGTATTCAGTGCTTGATGATGAACTCGTTCGAGTTGAGCACCGCCCACCACACATCCTGAAGAGCGCCCACCACGTCTCCCTTGCGGGCCACCACCATCTTGTTCGCCGTGGCGAGCTCGGGGGCGGAGGGCTTGCGGGCCAGGGCCGCCAGGTAGAGCGTCTCGATCTTCGCCGAGTTGCCGATCGGGCTGCTCGCCACCCGGTCGAGGAAGCCGCCCTTCCCGGTCGACACGGCATCCTTGATCAAGTCGCCGTTGAACATCATCAGCACCTGCGGGATCGAGCCGTTGAAGGTGGTCGCGTCGTCGCCCTCATCGGTGCCGAAGGCGATGACGAACTGCGACAGCCAGGCGTCCTTCTTCTTGGCTGCATCTTCGGTCCGGGCGGCCTGGTCAGCTTCCGTGGCTGTCAGGAGCGACTCGTAGAGCTCCTCGGCCTGCATCTGCCGCAGGTAAAACCGCGTGAACTTGGGCTTCTCTCCGAGCGATGGATCGTCTCGCAGGTTCGCCGCCGTGGACCGGCTGGAGAGCGCGTAAGGCTTCGAGAGCACCATCCACCGCGCCAGTTCCTTGAGGTCGAAGCTCTGCTCGCGAAACCGCTCCGCGAGCCCGTCGAGCAGCTCGGGATGCGACGGGGGATTGTGCTCGCCGAGATCGTCCACCGGCTTGGTGAACCCGTATCCCAGAAAGTGGCCCCACATGCGGTTGACGATCGCCTTGGGAAAATACGGGCTGGCCTTGATCAGGGACGCGAGCTCGCGCCGCCGGTTCACTCCATAGGCCCGGCCGTCGGCATCCTCCGCGGGCAGATAGCCGCTCCGCGAGATCTCGGTCCCGTCGACGAACACGGGGTACGCCACCTTCATCAGGCCGTTCCGCAGCTCGTAGTAGAGTTCGGCCTCCTCGGGATTGCCCCCTTCGCCGGCAAAATCCTCGTCCACCAGCTCGACCCACTGCACGTCGTCGGTGCCTCCGCGCTTCCGCAGGGCGCGGGTCTGGCGGAAGAAGGCGTTCATCTCCCAGAACTGGTTCTGCTTGCCCTTGTTGAACGGGTGGTTGTGGCACTGGGTGCACTGCACCTGCAGCCCGAGAAACACCTGGGCGGTCTTGGCCGTCGCCTGCACCCCGTTTTCGACCCCCATCTCTTCCATCTTGCCGCTGAGGAAGTTGGTGGCTCCATTGAAGCCGTCGACGTCCTTGCGGTTGGCATTCGCTCCCGAGGCGGTGACGAGTTCCTCCATGAAGCGGTCATAGGGGATGTTCTTGGAGAGAGCCCGACGGAGATACTGTCGCATGCCAGGCCGATTCACCCGCTCGTTCGTCACGTCCCGGCCGATTAGCACCGTCGTCCAGACGTCGGTCCAATGTCGCGAGTACTCGTCTTCGTACTCCTCACCGAGCAGCCGCGCCACGAGATCGGTGCGCTTCGTGCTCGACTTGTCACCGAGGAACGACTTGAGTTCGTCGATCTTCGGTATCCGACCGATCAGGTCGAGGTAGACGCGCCGGCACCACTCGCCGTCCGAGGCGTCGGCGGATGGCCGGAGCCCTGCTTCCTCCCACGAAGCGGCAATCTGCTCGTTGATGTACTTCACCTGCGGGATGCCGTGGTGATCGGCCTCCACGGCTTTCTCGTCGCCCCGTGACATCCCGGTGGCCGACACCAGCACCATCGCGGCGACCAGGCATTTCGACGACATCGTCT
>CAXNJC010000235.1:0-3865 GCA_964202525.1 Pirellulales bacterium | reverse complement strand
AGCGTGTCCTTGGCGAACCGGGCCCCGCCGCAGACGTCGCACGTCACCCACACGTCCGCCAGAAAATCCATGTCGAGGCGGACCGAGCCGTTGCCCTCGCAGGCCTCGCAGCGGCCCCCGCTCACGTTGAACGAGAACCGGCCCGCCTTCCAGCCCCGCTTCTTCGCCTCGGGGAGCATCGTGAACAGATTCCGGATGTCGTCCCAGACCTTCACGTAGGTGGCGGGGTTCGACCGCGGCGTGCGGCCGATCGGCGACTGGTCGATCACGATCACCTTGTCGAGCTGGTCGGCCCCGTGGATCGCGTCGAACTCGCCGGGCGACGCGGCCTCGCTGCCGAGCAGCCGCCGCAGCTCGGGCTCGAGCACGTCGCCCACGAGCGAGCTCTTGCCGCTGCCCGACACGCCCGTCACGCACACGAACAGCCCGAGCGGAATCGCGACGTCGATGCCCTTGAGGTTGTTGTGCCGCACGCCCTCGAGACGGAGCATCCGCCCGCGGTCGGGCGTGCGGCGGGCGTCGGGCAGGCGAATCGCGTCGCGGCCCGCGAGAAACGCGCCGGTGAGGCTGCGGTCGCTCTTGGCGACGTCGTCGGGCGTGCCCGCGGCCACCACCTCGCCGCCCCGCTTGCCCGGGCCCGGACCGAAGTCGATCACCCAGTCGGCGGCGCGGATCGTGTCTTCGTCGTGCTCCACCACCACGACGGTGTTGCCCTTGTCGCGGAGCGCCTCGAGCGCCCCGAGGAGCTTGACGTTGTCGCGCGGGTGCAGCCCGATCGACGGCTCGTCGAGCACGTACAGCACGCCCGAGAGGCCCGAGCCGATCTGGGCCGCGAGCCGGATCCGCTGGCTCTCGCCGCCGGAGAGCGTGGGCGCCTTGCGGTCGAGGGCGAGGTAGCCGAGGCCGACCTGATCGAGAAATGAGAGCCGTCCCGAAATCTCCTTCATGAGCTCGGTGGCGATGAGTGTCTGTGTGCCGTCGAGCACGAGCGCCCCGAGAAACTCCCGCGCGTCGGCGATCGGCAGGGCACAGAGCGCATCCAGCGAGAGTTCCCGCGGCCGCCCCTCGGGATCCTTCTTCGCCGCCGCGAGCCAGGGCTTCGAGGCCGTCGCGATCCGCACGGCACGCGCCTGCGGCGAGAGCCGGCGTCCCTGGCAATCGTGGCAGGGCGTCACGCTCATCAGCTTCTCGAGCATCCGCCGGATGATGCCGCTCTTCGCCGTCCGCCAGCGGTTGGCGAGCAGGCCGCAGAGCCCCTCGAACTTCGTCTTCGCCCCCCGCTCCGCCCGGCCCCGCTTCCACGAGAGCTTGATCTCCTCGAGGCCGGTGCCATTGAGCCAGAGTTTTTTCTGGGCCGGCGTGAGCTTGTTCCAGGGCGTGTCGAGGAGCGCGCCCGGGGCGAGTTTCTTCTTGGCCTCCACGTGGGCGGCCACGCCATTGAGCAGCCGCCGCAGCCACCGCGGCATGTCACGAAACGTGCCGAGCACGCCGATCGCCCCCTTGCGGAGCGTCTTGTCGGGGTCGGTCACGAGCTTCGCGGGGTCGATGCCGTAGATGTCGCCGAGACCCTCGCAGGTCGGGCAGGCCCCCTGCGGGCTATTGAAGCTGAACAGCTGCGGCTCGGGTGTGGCATAACTCACGCCGCAGGCCGTGCAGGCGTATTTGCTCGAGAGCACGAGGTCGGCGGGAACCTTGCCGCCCGGCTCCTTCGGCTCGCCCGCCACGATCACCTGGCCGCCGCTCGTCTTGAGGGCGAGCTCCACTGCCTCCGTGATCCGGCTGCGGGTGGCGTCGCCGGGCACGATCCGGTCCACGACCACGTCGATCGTGTGCTTGAGCTGCTTCTCGAGCGGCGGCGGATCTTCGACGCGGCACACCGTGCCATCGACGCGGGCGCGGGTGAAGCCCTGGCGGACGAGGTCGGTGAACAGGTCGCGATGCTCTCCCTTGGCGTCGCGGACGACCGGCGCGAGCAGCATCACCCGCTCCCCCTCGCGGGCCGCGATGATCCGCTCCACGATCTGGTCCCGCGGCTGCGCCTCGAGCACCGCGTCGCACGCGGGGCAGTGGGCGGTGCCCACGCGGGCGTAGAGCACGCGCAGGAAGTCGTGGATCTCCGTCATCGTGGCGACGGTCGACCGCGGATTGGTGCCCGCCGACTTCTGGGCGATCGAGATCGACGGCGAGAGCCCCGTGACGGAGTCGCAGTCGGGCCGGGGGAGCTGGCCGAGGAACTGCCGCGCAAACGTGGAGAGGCTCTCGACGTAGCGCCGCTGGCCCTCGGCGTAGAGCGTGTCGAAGGCCAGGCTCGACTTGCCGGAGCCGCTCACGCCCGACAGGCACACGAGCCGGCCGCGGGGCAGACCCACGGTGACGTCGCGGAGGTTGTGCTCGCGGGCGCCGCGGACGACGATCGGAGGAACGTGCATGGAGGTGCGGCGGCGGGAGAGAATCCGGGAGTCTGGCCGCGGTATTGTAGCGCTGGACAGCCCCTGCCGAGTGCCGTAGGATCGAGGTTTCCCGCGGGAAAACCGGCCGGCCGGCCATTCCCGACACCGGGGCGGTAGCTCAACTGGGAGAGCGCGGCGTTCGCAATGCCGAGGTTGGGAGTTCGATCCTCCTCCGCTCCATTACACGGCTGCACCGCCATCCATGGCCGGTGCAGCCTTGCATGATTCGGCGGCCCTCCGGGCCTTGCCGCGGCGTGGCGCTTGCCATGCCAGGAAGCGTAACCGCGTAAGCGGTACGGCCGCACCACGCCGGCGTCGATTCCCGCCGCAGCCGGTGCTCCCACGGCATAATCGTGGCATGGCCACGGACTCGACGGTGATGCCGACGCCGGCGCGCGATCCCTCCACGGAGCTCATGCTGCGGGTGCGGGATGGCGATGCCGACGCGTTCGCCGATCTCGTCGTCGCCTGGCAGGACCGGCTCGTCACGCTCTTCCTGCACCACACCGGCGACCACTCCACCGCCGAAGACCTCGCGCAGGAGGTGTTCCTCCGGGTGTATCGGGCGCGGGCCTCGTATCAGCCGACGGCGAAGTTCACCACCTGGATCCATACGATCGCCAACAACGTGGCGAGTGACCTCCGGCAGCGGGCCTACCGACGACTCGAGCGGGGCGTGCCCGCCACCACGTCGGCATCGTCGTCGGCCATCGGCCTCGATCAGCTCGCCGTGGCTGCCAGCGGGTTCCTGCCGGCCCGGCGAGCCGACCGCACCGAGCTCCAGTCCGTGGTTCGCGACGCGATCGCCGGGCTCAACGAGCGGCAGCGGATGGCCGTGCTGCTGGCGAAGTTCGAGCAGTGCTCCTACGAAGAGATCGCCGCCGCGATGGGCCTGACCGTTCCGGCGGTGAAGTCGCTGCTGTTCAGGGCCCGCGACCAGCTCCGCACCGCCCTCCAGCCCTACCTCGACGGAGACGCCCCATGAGCGACGCGGCCCGCAGCGACGGCTCGCAGCCGGCGAGCGACCTGGGAGCGGTGTGGGACGCGCTCGACGCCCTGCCGCGGGCCACCGCGCCGATCGACATGGCCGCCACCACGATCGACATGGCTGCGGTGACGGCCGCACGCAGCCCGACCGCCGGCACGATCCGCGACCTCGTGTCGGGCGTGGCGTCGTCGCCGGGCTGGCTGTGGCCGGCCGTCGCGGTCGCGGCGAGCCTCGTGGGCGGCGTGGTGCTCGGTCGGCTGGCGGCGCCCGATCCCGACGCCCACGTGCTCGAGCACCTGCCCGTGATCCGCCATCTGTCGCTGCTCGAAGAGGCGGGAAGCGTGAAGTTTCTCCAATCGCTCGCAGCTCGTCGCGGTCAGCAGCCGCAGCGGATGCCGCCCGAGATGCTGCGGGGCGAGGCGGAGGA
>CAXNJC010000234.1:0-3865 GCA_964202525.1 Pirellulales bacterium | reverse complement strand
AGTTCCGGGCCGCCGGGCTCGTGCCCGAGGCGGCCATCGCCCTGTGCATGGCGTCGGGCATCATCTCCGACACCCTCTTCCTCCGCTCGCCGACCACCACCGACGTCGACCGCGACGTGCTCTCCTGGCTCCGCGGCCTGTGCCACGTGGACCTCGATCGCTACGCCCGCGAGTTCTTCGAGATCGGCTCGGCCCTGCGGACGAAGCCCGCCGCGGGCGTGATCGCCGAAGACTGCAAGGAGTTCGTCGAGCAGGGAGTGCGGTTTTCCATCTCCCAGATCGAGGAGACGGGCTTCGACCTCTTTTGGGAGCGGAAGGACGACCTGCGGGCGGCCCTCGAGGAGTTCGCCGGCCGACGCGGCCTCGACTTCTCCGCGCTGCTCGTCACCGACGTGGTCGACCAGGGGTCGCTGCTCTTGCTCTCGCAGGAGTCGGAGGCCCTCGACGAGATCAACTACCCGCGGCTCGACCGCGGGCTCTACGAGCTCAAGAACGTGGTGAGCCGCAAGAAGCAGCTGCTGCCGCTCCTGGCCCAACTGATCTCTCCAACGACCGCCGCCAAGATGTGACCCACGCGCGGCCGTACGCCGTACGGCGTACGGCGTCGCGTCGCTTCCTGCATCAGCAAGCCGGTCGCGTGAGCGATGGGGGCCGCACCTGACCCGTCGAGGGCCTCTTGCCTGGTGGGGTGGATCGCTTCACTCGCGGCCGCCTCGGTGGGGCGATTCGCCTCACCCGTGTGGGTTCCCGTGGAGCGAATCGCCCCAACCGCGGGCATCGCGTGCCGGTCAACGCGAGCCCACTCCCACACCGTCGCGCCGCGATTCGGCCCATGTTTTCAGGTGGGATTTGCGCCGCAGCCCCAGGCGGTCCGCGACGACCCGATTTTTGCCTCGCCTTTTGCACGCGACTTGCGGCCCACCAAGCCGTGGCACGGGCTCGTTCCGGCCCGGCGTTGTCCTTCACCAAGGTCTTCATGCGTCACGATCGAGGCAGGTGCGGTTTCCGGGCTCCCGCATGCCGTCGGCGTGCCGGAATGGTTGTCGTCGCGCTGCTCGTGGTGGCGGGCATGCCCGCCACGCTCCGCGCCGACCTGATCCTCAACAGTGGCACCACCACGATCAGCAGCAGCACCAACGTCGGCACGAACCTGTTCGTGGCGCGGACCGGCACCGCCGCGCTCGATGTCACGGGCGGCAGCGTCACCGGCACATACTTCTATCTCGGCTGGGAGGGCACGTGGGCCGTGGGCAACTCGCTCAACGTCGGCTACAACTCCTCGCTCACCATGTCGGGCGGGCTGGTGTCGGTGACGGGCAGGCTCTCGAAGGGGGCCGCGGGCACATCAGGCTGAACCACGGCGGAACGCTCCAGATCGGCGTCGGCAGCACCACCGGCATGCTCGACGTGCCGTCGCTGGTCAACAACGGCACACTGATCATCAATCGCTTCAACCTGTTCAACTACGAGGGCGTGATCAGCGGTTCCGGTGTGATCGTGAAGCAGGGCGGCGGGCAATGGAGGCTCGCCGGCGCGAATACCTATTCCGGCGTCACCACGATCGCGGGCAGCACGCTGATCCTTGCCGGCACGGGCTCGATCGGCACCGGCGGCCTGAACCTCGGCACCGCGGCCAGCCCCGGCACGGTGACGGTCGGCACCGGTTTCACGCTCGACCTCGCGAACTCGGGCACGAGCCTGTTCGAGATCACGAGCCCGCTCTACACGGCGGGCACGTTCGACCTCCTCAACGGCCCCGGCAGCGTGGTCTTCGGCGGAGTGCTCGAGCTCGCCTTCACCAACGGCCCCTACGCCAACGGCTCCGACGTGCTGACGATCGTCGCCGCCACGGGCGGCTTCTCGGGCGACTTCTCGTCGGTCGTCGCCAGCGGCCTCGGCGCGGGGCAGTATGCCACGTTCAACCCGGCGACAGGCACGATCTCCGTCGTCCCCGAGCCCGCGACGTATGCCCTGGCCCTCATCGGAATCACCTGCGGCGGCCGCTCACTGCGCCGGCGACGCAACGCAGGCAAAATACCCTTACTCTTCCTTCCGGCCCGCACTCAGCCCCGGGCCACGCAACGGTCACGCATCGCTCCGTGACGATCCCACGAGTGGGCTTCGCGCCGCGCAGGCAACGGTGATAGCTTCGGTCACCGCCGGCGGAACCGCGCCGGCACCGAGCGAAGGAGTGCTCGCCGATGTCGGCAGGACGGATCGCGCTAGTCGCGCTGCTCGTGATCACCGGCATGGCCCGCGCCGCCGAATGGCCCTGCTTCCGCGGCGCCGGCGCGCGGGGCGTGGCGGCCGACGATCCGCGGCTGCCGTCGCGGTGGAGCGACACCAAGAACGTCCGCTGGAAGGTGGAGCTCGACGGCCGCGGCTGGGCATCGCCGATCGTCGTGAACGGCCGTGTCATCCTCACCTCCGCGATCCCGCCCGAGGCCCCGGAAGACGCGAAGAAGGGCCTCTACTTTGGCGGTGAGCGGCCCGACGTGCCGGAGGGGGAGATTCGCTGGGTCGTGACCTGCCTCGACGCGGCGACCGGAATGACCAGCTGGGAGACCGTGATCGCCCGCGCGCCGCCCCCCGGGCCGATCCACGTGAAGAATAGCTACGCCACGGAGACACCGATCTCGGATGGCGAGCGAATCTACGCCGCGTTCGCGGGAATGGGCATCGTGTGCCTCGACATGGAGGGCAACCGCGTCTGGGAGCACCGCTGGCGGTCGCGGGCCATGCGGAACGGCTGGGGGCCGGCGGCGTCGCCCGTGCTCCACGCCGGCCGGCTGTACGTGGTCAACGACAACGAAGACGACTCGTTCGTGGCGGCGCTCGACACCCGCACGGGCCGCGAGATCTGGCGACGTTCACGCGACGAGAAGAGCAACTGGTCCACGCCGTTCGTGTGGGAGAACGGCCTGCGGACCGAGCTCGTCACGCCCGGCACGGGCAAGACGCGGTCCTACTCCCTCGACGGCACGCTGCTCTGGGAGATGGCCGGCGGCTCGGCGATCACGATCGCCACGCCCTACGCAGCCCACGGCCTGCTCTACGTGAGCTCGGGCTTCGTGCTCGACCGCACGCGGCCGATCTGGGCGATCCGCCCCGGCGGTGCCGGCGATCTCACGCTACCCGATGGCGCCGACTCGAGCCCGGCCATCGCCTGGTGCCGTCGCGACGCGGCCCCCTACAACCCGTCCACGCTCGTCTACGGTGACGAACTCTACGTGCTCGCCGACCGCGGCCTGATGGCCTGCTACGACGCCCGCACCGGCGCGCAGCACTACCGCAAGCAGCGCCTCCCGGAGGGGCGCGCGTTCACGGCGTCGCCCTGGGCCTCGGGGGGCCTCGTGTTCTGCGCGAATGAATACGGCGAGACATTCGTGGTGCGGGCGGGGCCGACCTTCGAACTCCTGCACACGAACCTGCTCGCCGAGGACGACATGGTGATGGCGAGCCCGGCGATCGCCGACGGCCGAATCTTCCTCCGCACCGACCGGCGGCTCTACTGCCTCGAGGAACTCGCGGCGGCATCCCGCCGACGAAGCAGCCATCCGGCCGCCACGGCGGCGATGGCCACGGCGGCCGCCGAGGACGGTTCGGGGACTGCCGCCACGCCGACCGCAGGCGGCGACGACGCGTTGTAGGGGCCGGCGTCGAACAGCCCGGTGGCGAAGAAATCCGCCGCGTCGAGGATGTCCACGATGCCGTCGTAGCCGAAGTCTCCCTCCAGCCACGTCGCCGGATCGCCGCTGTCGAACTTCCCGCCAGCCAGGAAGTTCGCCGCGTCAAGGATGTCGATCGCCCAGTCGAGGTTGGTGTCGCCGGGAGCGGCGTAGGCGAACGCCACGGAGCCGTCACC
>CAXNJC010000233.1:0-3876 GCA_964202525.1 Pirellulales bacterium | reverse complement strand
CGGGCCTCATCGCAGGCACCTTGCGCGGGGCTCGGTCCGAGGAGGCGCCGCCTGTCGGAGGCATGCTCGCCGCCGGGGGGATTTGTGATTTCTCGGGCCCAACGGGGGCGAGCAGGCACCGCGTTGCACAAATCTCCCCGGCGTCTGCGCGTGCCTCCGACAGGCTGCTCTGGCCGTAACGCGCCTTGCAGGAAGCGTCACCGCGTGAGCGGTACGGCTGCACTCCGCGTGGCGCTGCCCGCATCGCTCGCACGCGTCCGGCTTCCTGGCGACCAAGCTGGGCACGGGCAGACCCTCGCGGCGCTCTGCTAATCTGTGGCGGACCCCACAGGAAGGATCCGCCGTGGCCGGGCAGACTGAGACCGACGACGCGATCCCGCTCGATGCGCGGATCACAGAGGTGCTGACCCGCTGGTGGGGCTTCGACCGGCTCCGGCCCCTGCAGGCCGATGCGATCACCGCCGCCCTCGATCGCCGCGATTCGCTCGTCGTGATGCCCACGGGCGGCGGCAAGAGCCTCTGCTACCAGCTGCCCCCGCTCGTCGACGGTGCGACCGACGTCGTGGTGTCGCCGCTGGTCGCGCTCATGAAGGACCAGGTCGACACGCTCGAAGCCATCGGCTATCCGGCCGCTGCGCTCCACGGCGGCATGTCGCAGGGGGAACGGCAGGCGGTTCGCGACCGGCTCGCGGCAGGGGAACTGCGGCTGGTGTTCACCGCCCCCGAGCGGCTGGTCAACACCGGGCTGCTCGATCTGCTGGCCCGGGTGGGCGTGCGGCGCTTCGCCATCGACGAAGCCCATTGCATCAGCCACTGGGGCCACGATTTCCGCCCGGAGTATCGTCAGCTCGCCCTGCTCCGCGACCGCTTTCCCACCGCCAGCATCCACGCCTTCACGGCCACCGCCACGCCGCGGGTGCGGGCCGACATCGCCCGCCAGCTCGCCCTCCGCGACCCGGTGGAACTCGTGGGCACGTTCGATCGGCCGAACCTCGTCTACCGGGTCGTGCCCCGCACGGACCGCATCGCCCAGACGCTCGCGATCCTCGGCCGCCATCGGGGCGAAGCCTCGATCGTGTACTGCATTTCCCGGAAGGAGACGGAGCGGGTCGCCGCCCGCCTCGCCGCCGAGGGGCTGCTGGCCCGCCCCTACCATGCAGGCCTCGACGCGCGGGAGCGGCACCGCACGCAGGAGGCCTTCGCCCGCGAGACGATCGACGTGGTCGTGGCCACCGTGGCGTTCGGCATGGGCATCGATCGCTCCGACGTGCGGCTCGTGCTCCACACCTCGCTTCCGAAGAGTCTCGAGGCCTACCAGCAGGAGACCGGCCGCGCGGGCCGCGACGGCCTCGCCGCCGAGTGCGTGCTCCTCTACTCGTCGGCCGACGTGTTCAGCTGGGAGTCGCTCGTTCGCAAGAGCGCTGAGGAGTCGGAGCTCGAGCCCGAAGAGCAGGGCCGGCTGGTGGCCTCAGGGATGGAGCACCTCCTCTCCATGCGACGCTATGCCCAGGCGGCCCGCTGCCGGCATGCGGCCCTGTCCGAGTATTTCGGCCAGGCCTACCCGGCGGCGGCCTGCGGTGCCTGCGACGTCTGCCTCGGGGAGACCGATGCCCTGCCCGACGCCACCGTGACGGCGCAGAAGATCCTCTCCTGCGTGGCGCGGGTCCAGGAACGCTTCGGCGTGCGGCACGTCTGCGAAGTGCTCCGGGGCGCGAGGACCGACGCCGTGCTCCGGCACGGCCACGACCGGCTCTCGACGTTCGGCCTCCTCGCCACCGTCGACCAACGGGCGGCGGAGAACCTCGTGCATCAGCTCCTCGATCAGGAGCTCCTTGCGCGGACGGCCGGCGACCGGCCGGTAATCACGCTCAACGAGCGCTCGTGGGAGGTGCTCCGCGGCACGCGCGAGGTGGTGCTGATCGCGCCCCGCGTGGGCCGAGCCAAGGCTTCGAAGGCCGACGCCGACGACTGGCAGGGTGTCGACCGCGACCTCTTCGACCGGCTGCGCCGGTGGCGCAGGCAGATCGCCGAGGCCCGCGGCAAACCCGCCTGGACGATCCTCGACGACAAGGCGCTGCGGGCCATCGCCCGCGAGCGGCCCGACTCGCCGGCCGCGCTCCTACGCTGCAAGGGCATCGGCGAGAAGCGACTCGCCGACTTCGGCCCGGCCATCCTCGACCTCGTGCACGGAAAGGATCCCTCATGAACGCCCCCGCCGCCCTCCACCGCCTCGGGCAGAGCCTCTGGCTCGACACCATCACCCGCACGATGATCGACGACGGCACGCTGGCCCGCTACGTCGCCGACCTCTCGGTGACGGGCCTGACCAGCAATCCCACGATCTACAATCAGGCCATCAAGGGGAGCGGTGCGTACGACGCCGCGATCGCCGCCAAGGCCCGGTCGGGCCTCGACGCCGAGGGCGTGTTCTTCGAACTGGCGATCGAGGACCTCACGCGGGCCGCCGACCTGTTCCGCCCCACGTTCGAGCGAACCGGCGGCCTCGACGGCTGGGTGTCGCTCGAGGTCTCTCCCCACCTGGCCTACGACGCCGCCGCGACCCTGGCGGCGGCGAAGGATCTCTTCGCGCGGGCGGGCCGTCCCAATCTGTTCATCAAGATCCCGGGCACGCCGCAGGGGCTGCCCGCGATCGAGGAGGCGATCGTGGCGGGTGTGCCGGTGAACGTCACGCTCCTATTCACCGTGGAGCAGTATGTCGCCGCCGCCGAGGCCTCCCTGCGCGGCATCGAACGCCGAATCGACGCCGGCCTCTCGCCGCGAGTGGCGAGCGTGGCTTCGCTGTTCATCAGCCGCTGGGACTCGGCGTCGGCACCCGACCTGCCTCCGCACCTGGCCAACCGCCTCGGGGTGGCCATCGGCGAGCGGTGCTACGAGGCCTACCGCGGGATGCTCGCGTCGGACCGGTTTCAACGGCTTGCGAATTCCGGCGGCCTGCCGCAACGGCTCCTGTTCGCGAGCACTGGCACGAAGGATCCGTCTCTCGGCGACCACTTCTACGTGCGGGCGCTCGCCGCGCCGCACACGATCAACACGATGCCGGAGCCCACCCTCCTGGCCTTCGCCGACCACGGTGGGCTCGGCGGCGGGCTCTCGGCCGGTGGTGGCGGCTCGTCGCGGACCCTGTTCGAGATCGCCCGGACGGGCCTCGATATCCCCGCGCTCGGCGCCCGGCTCCAGTCCCAGGGCGCAGCCGCCTTCGTGAAGAGCTGGGACGAACTCCTCCAGGTGATCGCCGCGAAGGCGGCGGCCTGAATCGCAGCGGCCGTCAGCCCTCACCGAGATAGGCGTCACGGACGCGGCGGTCGGCCGCGAGCTCGGCCCCGCTCCCCGTCAGCGTGATCCGCCCCGTCTCGAGCACGTACCCGCGGTTGGCCAGCTTGAGTGCCGCCCGGGCGTTCTGCTCCACGAGCAGGACACCGATGCCGCGGGCGGAGAGCGATGCGATCACCTCGAACACGCGGGCCACGATCAAGGGCGCGAGGCCCAGCGACGGCTCGTCGAGGAGCAGGAGCCGTGGATGGCCGACGAGCGCCCGGGCGATCGCGAGCATCTGCTGTTCGCCCCCGGAGAGGGTGCCGCCGAGTTGATCCATGCGTTCGCCAAGCACCGGAAACAGCCCGCAGGCCTCGTCGATGTCGCGCCGCAGCTTTCCGCGGTCAACCTGCGTGAAGCCGCCGAGTTCAAGGTTTTCACGGACCGTGAGCCGCGGGAAGATCCGCCGCCCCTCCGGGGCGTGGCCGACCCCGAGCCGCATGACCTGGTGCGGGCGGAGCCCGCCGAGACCGCCGCCGGCGAAGCGAATGCCGCCGCCGCGGGGCGGCACCACACCCGAGATTGCCATCAGGAGCGTGGTCT
>CAXNJC010000232.1:0-3882 GCA_964202525.1 Pirellulales bacterium | reverse complement strand
AGCCGGCAGTGAAGCGGTCGTTGACGGCGGCGGAGTAGCCGACCACCTCGAGCGCGACCGCTTGACGTGCGGCCATGAGCCGCACGAGTCCCAGCACGACGGCCAACGCGGCCCTCGCCGCCTGCCGGGCTCGTCTGTCGCCCACGGTCTGTACCCCGTGCTCCACAACCCAAAGGGAAAAAGGTGCCTGCCACCTTTTTCACTTCATGATCGTCTCACAGGAACGCGCTTTTCTCAACGCCCAGGCTCGGCTCGAAAAAATCGTCGATTCGTGGTGCAGGCGACGATGTTCCGGTGAATGCTGCCGACCCGCCCGCCCATGGCGACGGACGGGAAACCCGTCCCACCGGGACGGTCCCCGAGGGAAGTGTTCCGTCCCGTGCCCAACTGGAACTAGCGGCGGCCGGACTGATGGCCCGGGTGGGGGAGGAGTTGCCACGTGCGTGCCCCACCTGCGGCGGCGACATCCGGCTGATCACATTCATCACCGATCCGGGCACGATCCGGAATATCCTGACACACCTCGGCGAACCGCTCGAACCACCGCCCGTCTCTCCCGCCCGTGGCCCGCCGATCGACTGGCGAGAGTTCGTGCAGGTCCATGACGACCGGGCAATCTTTCAGGGACGGCTAGACGAACTACCCGTGATCGACATCCACAGCCTCTGACCGGCGTCGGACGCGAGGCGTCGAAGCCCCGGGGAACGGCCGACTGGGACGCGGTCTGCGCAGCCGCCAGAAAAACGCCACCGAAGCGGGTGCGAGGCGTTTCGAGAAACCCGCTCCGGACGCCCGGGCCGCTCCTCCCGAGGCTCACGAGTCGCTCATCAGCCGCAAGACCGGTGGGGAGGTGCCATTGACCGGGCTCTCCTTTATCGTTTGGTATGGTCACGCGGGTTCGCAGTCCCGCGCGTTTGGTGTGATGAGGTTCGCCATGCTTCGGACACGCCTGCGGCCGCTGCCTGCGGTTGCGCTCCTCGTGGTGTCGGTGACGGCCGCGCTGTCGATTCCCCGCCCCGCCGCCGGCCACGACGGCCCCCATGAGCCCGCTGCGCCGGTGCCGCCCGCCGCGCCCCTGATGGTGCTTCCCGATCTGCCGGGCGCGGTGCCCTGGACCGACAAGCCCGTGATCGATGATCCCGAACGGTTCCAGATCGCGATCATGACCGACCATACCGGCGGTCACCGCCCCGGCATCTGGATCGACGCGGTCAAGAAGCTCAACATGCTCAGGCCCGCGTTCGTGATGTCGGTCGGCGACCTCGTGGAGGGCTTCACCGACGACCGCGCTGAGGCGCTGCGGCAGTGGCGGGAGTTCGAGGGCTTCATCGATCGGCTCGACATGCGGTTCTTCTTCGTGGCCGGCAACCATGATCTGAGCAACGACCTGCTCGACGGGCTGTGGCGGGAGAAGTTCGGCCCCACCTGGTATTCCTTCGACTACAAGCGGGTGCACTTCCTCTGCCTCTGCACCGAGGATCCGGTGCTGCGCATCGGCGATGAGCAGCTCGCCTTCATCCGCGCCGACCTGGCCGCCCATGCCGATGCCCGGCACACGCTCGTGTTTCTGCATCGGCCCCTCTGGACCACCGCCGAGCGGGATCTGGCCGAAGGCCGCGACGACAGCACCAACTGGAAGCAGGTGGAGAAGCTGCTCGCCGACCGGGCCCACACCGTCTTCTCGGGCCACATCCACCACTACGTCCAGTATCGCCGCAACGGCGGCCGTCAGTATTACGCCCTGGCCACGACCGGGGGCGGGTCGCAGCTTCGCGGCCGGCCCTATGGCGAGTTCGATCACGTCACCTGGCTGACGATGGAGCACGACGGCCCGCAGGTGGTGAACCTCACGCTCGACGGCATCCTGCCACCGGACGTGGTCACCGAGGAGGAGTCGCAGCGGTTTCGCGACTTCCTCGCCCGCACCGTCGTGGAGGTGGCCCCGATCTTCCTCGAGGACGCGGCCGGCTTCGTCGAGGGCGACCTGCACGTGCGGCTCACCAACGGGCTGGGCATGCCGGTGACCCTGGAGGGTGCGTTCGACGGGCTACCGCTCCGCGGCCTGACGGTCGATCCGGAGCGGCTCACGCTCGAGGCTTCGGCCGGCGGCGATGCGACCGCCTCGGTGCGGCTGCGGTTCGGGGAGTCGATCGCGTTCTCACGGCTGGCAGGGGCGACGTTTCGGGCGCGGCTGCGGACGCCCGGCCCCGACGGCCTGTTCGCCGAGCGGCTCGTTCCCGTGGTCATCGACGAGCGGCATGCCTGCCCCCTCGTGGCCGCGCGGCCTGACATCGGCGGCCCGGACTGGCTCCACGGCGGCTACGGCACCGACGGGGCCGCGCTCGTGCTCGGCGACGCGGCCAGCTGGACGGGTCCGAACGACGGCGGGTTCACGTTCGTCACGGGCCACGACGGCCGACGCTTCGTAATCGACGCCCACGTGACCGACGAGCGGATCGAGTCGGGCGACGCGCTCGAGTTTTTCATCGACACGCGGTCCGACGACAGACGCCGGGCCGATCCTCGGATGCTGCGAGGCACGCTGCGGGTGAAGGCATCCGCCCCGGACGCTGACGGCCGCTGCACAGCCGAGGCGTTCGTGAACCGCCGGCCGCTCGAAGGCTGCACGGCCACGGGCCGCCGGGTGGCCGGTGGGTATGACCTGCGAGTCGAACTGCCGCTGCGGCCGTTTGGCCGGAATGTCGAGGCTCCCGTTCCGGATTTCCTCCTGGCGGCTGCGCTGCACGACGTGGACGAGCCCCGGGGGCCCGAGGCCGAGATCCTGTGGCGCGGATCCCCGGCCCTCCGCGAGCGAAACACCGGCTACGCCACGTTCTTCTGGGGTGAGTGACGCGAGACCGCGGCTTCCTGAGGCCGTTCGTCGCGCGCCATTCACTCCTCCGCGGCGATCATCCGCTTCAGATCGGCGAGCGTGCCGGCGTCGGCGGGCTCCTTGTCGCGCCGCCAGCGGATGATCCGCGGGAACCGCACCGCGACCCCCGACTTGTGCCGCGTGGAGAGCGAGACTCCCTCGAAGGCGAGCTGCATCACGAGCGTGGGCGTGCAGATCCGCACCGGGCCGTGCTTCTCGATCGTGGTGGCCCGCACGACCCGATCGATCTCCACGATCTCCGCATCGCTGAGCCCCGAGTAGGCCTTGGCCACCGTCACGAGTTTCCCGTCGTGCCAGAGGCCGAGCGTGTAGTCGCTGTGGAGGCCCGCGCGGCGGCCGTGGCCCGCCTGCGCGTAGAGGATCACGGCATCGATCTCGAGCGGCTCCACCTTCCACTTCCACCAGTCGCCTCGCGTGCGGCCCACCGCATAGGGGCTCGCGAGCCGCTTCAGCATCAGGCCTTCGACACCGCGCGACCGCGACTCGGCCCGCTGGGATGCGAGATCGGCCCACGTGCCGCCGGCGACGAGCGGCGAGAGGAAGATCCGGCCGGCGTCGGCCGCGACGGTGCCGGCGAGCAGGTCGGTGAAGGGCATGGCGACCAGCTTCTCGAGCCGCCGGCGCCGCTCGGCGAGCGGCCGGTCGCGGAGATCCTCGCCGCCCTGCTCGAGGATGTCATACGCCACGAACACGCAGGGCAGCTCGTCGAGAATCTTCTTCGTGACCTTCTTGCGGCTCGCCCGCTTCGAGAGCATGGCGAACGGCAGCAGCCGGCCGTCGCGAACGGCGAGCAGCTCGCCGTCGAGCACCGTGCCCGGCGGCAGCGCGAGTCCGGCGGCAGCGATCTCCGGAAAGGCGTCGTTCACCAGCTCCTCGCCGCGGCTCCAGAGTGTCACGTCGTCGCCACGACGCACGAGCTGGGCCCGCATGCCGTCCCATTTCCACTCGGCCTGCCAGCCGGCCACGTCGCCGAGATCCTCGGCCACGTG
>CAXNJC010000231.1:0-3886 GCA_964202525.1 Pirellulales bacterium | reverse complement strand
AGACGCGGAGCGTGAACAACGGCTTCGATGCCGGCATGATGGTCAAGGACTACCGTCCCGACCTGATCGTGCTCGACGTCATGCTGCCTGACATCAACGGCAAGGAAGTCTGCCAGCGGGTGCGCAGCGACTCCACCATGGACGAAGTGCGGATCATCTGCATTTCGGGCATGTGCGAGCCCGACAAGATCGAGGAGCTCAAGGCGTCGGGTGCCAACGAGTTCCTGCAGAAGCCTTTCGAGGCCGAGGTGCTCGTGGATCGAATCTGCGGTCTGCTCGACATCGAGTCGGGCGTGGCCGGCTCCGGCTCGGGCGCGGCTTCCTGAGCCGCAGGGTTCTCCGTTCAGTCGCCGGGCCGTTCGCGTCGTACGCGGGCGGCCCGGCTCTTTTGCCGGAGTGCGATGCATGGACGGCCCGCAGACCGACACGGCCTCGGCGGATACCCGGTTCGAGGTGGCGCGGGCCTTCGCCTACGGCGCGGGGCATGAGATCAACAACCCGCTCGCCAACATCGCCGCCCGGGCCCAGGCGCTGCTCGTGGACGAACGCGACCCGGAGCGGCGTCGGAAGCTCGCCACCATCGTCGATCAGGCCTTTCGGGCCCGCGACATGATCGGCGGGCTGATGGTGTTCGCCCGCCCGCCGGCGCCCCGGCTCGCCACGACCGACGTGCACGACGCGGTGCGTCCCGTGGTAGAGGCGGTGCGTGGCATCGCGGCGGCTCGGGGTGTGCGGCTGGAGTACAACGCGGCACCGGTGCCGCTCATGGTGCTGGTGGATGCGGCGCAGATCGGCGAGGCCCTTCGTGCGCTCGTCCAGAATGCCCTCGAGGCGGTCGAGGAGGGAGGGCGGGTCGTGGTCGAAGTGATGCCGGCCGCCGCCGCAGGTGCCCGGGTGGCGGTGGTGGACGACGGTCCCGGCATGGATCCCGGGGCGATTCGTGCGGCGTTCGATCCCTTCTATTCGGGCCGTGACGCGGGCCGCGGCATCGGGCTCGGGCTCCCCAAGGCGCTGCGGCTGGTCGAACTCAATGGCGGCCGGCTGGACGTCGAGTCGCGGCCATCGGCCGGCACTCGGGTGCTCGTCGATCTGCCCGCGGCCTGACGCCGCAGGCTCATCGCCGGCAAACTCGACGCAGTTCGCCCTGCTTTTCGTCGGCGTCGCGATTCGCCCGTCTTCTCAGGGCGTGCGGGCTTGTCGCCGCGGTTCCTGGTTCTCTATTCTCCGCGATATGCCATGGATTGCGCAGGCGAAGGATCGCCGGCCGCGTCCGACTCAGGGATGAAACCATGACCTCTTCCGCGCCGAGCGTCCGCAGCCTGCGGCAGTCGCCCCTCGATGCGCTCCGGATCGGCGCTGGTGCTCCCCCGCGGGTTGGAGCCTCGCTGCCATTTCCCGGCACTCACGTCGACTCCGAGCGAGCGCTCCTCGACGCGGGCGCCGAGGCCATCAGCCGAACGCGTGCGTGGCTCCTCGACCGGCAGGCGGCCGACGGCCACTGGCGGGCCCCGCTCGAGGGCGACACGATCCTCGAGAGCGAGTTCATTCTGCTGCTCGCCTGGGCGGGGCGGCTCGACGACGCCCGGATCCGCGGCGCCGCGGACCGGATCCTGCGGGAGCAACTGCCGGCGGGCGGCTGGGCGATTCATCCCGATGGCCCGGTCGACATCAGTGCCAGCGTGAAGGCTTACTTCGCACTGAAACTCGTGGGCCATGCGGAACACGAACCCGACCTCGTGCGGGCCCGCCTGGCGATCGCCGCCGCCGGTGGCCCCTGGGCGGTCAACAGTTTCACCCGCTTCTATCTCGCCCTGCTCGGACAGATGCCCTATTCGGCCTGTCCGGCGGTGCCGCCCGAGGCGGTCCTTCTGCCGACGTGGTTTCCAGTGAACCTGTCGCGGGTCTCCGCATGGTCGCGGACCATGATCGTTCCACTCTCCCTGATGTGGGCCTTCAAGCCGCTCCGGTCCGTGCCGCGGAGCCAGGGCATCGCCGAGCTGTTCGCCGGCGGCGCGGCCCGGGCCGTGGCCGTCGGCGACACTTCATGGTGGGCCCGCTTCTTCCGGGGCGTCGATCGGGCGATGAAGGCGTGCGAGGCCGTGGGGCTCACGCCGCTCCGGGCCCGGGCCATCCAGGCCTGCCGCCGCTGGATGCTCACTCGGTTCGACGGCAGTGACGGGCTCGGGGCGATCTTTCCGCCGATGGTCTGGAGCATCATCGCACTCAAGTCGATGGGGTGCGATGACGACGCTCCCGAACTCCGCGAGGCGTGGACTCGTCTCGACGGCTTGGTGGAGTTCGAGCCGGGCGGGATCACCCGCCTCGAGCCCTGCCGGTCTCCCGTGTGGGACACCGCGATCACGACGATCGCCGTGGTCGAGTCGGCGGCGGGCGGAGCCGCGGCGCGGGCGGCCGCCGACCGGGCGGTGGACTGGCTCCTGGCCAACGAGATCCGGTCCGTCGGTGACTGGGCCGACCGCGTGCAGGCCGAGCCATCCGGCTGGTGCTTCGAGTATGCGAATCGGTTCTATCCCGACGTCGACGACACGGCGATGGTCGTGATCGCGTTCTCGATCTGGCGCCGCGATGCGTTGCCTGGCGCCCGGCTCGCGGCCGTCGACGCGGCGATCGCGAGGTCGGTGGCCTGGATGTCGGCGATGCAGAACGCCGACGGCGGCTGGGGTGCGTTCGACCGCGACAATAACTGCGAGTTCCTCTGCAAGGTGCCGTTCGCCGACCATAATGCGATGATTGACCCGAGTTCGCCCGACCTGGCCGGCCGCGTGCTCGAGGCCCTCGGCAGGGTCGAGATCGGCCCCGGGCACCCGGCGGTCGATCGCGCGCTCGCCTATGTGCGCCGCACCCAGGAGGCGGATGGCAGCTGGTACGGCCGCTGGGGTGTGAACTACATCTATGGAACCTGGCAGGTGCTCGAGGGCCTGAAAGCGGTCGGCGTGCCGGCTGACGACCCCGCGGTGCTTCGCGGCGTCGCGTGGCTCGAGAACCACCAGCAGCCCGATGGCGGCTGGGGCGAGACGCCCGAGAGCTATGCCGACCGCAGCCTCGCCGGCTGCGGGTCTCCGACCGCCTCGCAGACTGCGTGGGCGATCGCCGGGCTCGTCGCCGCGGGCCGTGGGCGATCCGGAGCGGTTCGCCGCGGCATGGAATGGCTGCTCTCTCGACAGGAGCCGGATGGCAGCTGGGAGCAGCCGGAGTTCACCGGCACCGGTTTCCCGCGGGTGTTCTATCTCCGCTACCACTGGTACCCGATCTACTTCCCGCTGATCTCGCTCGTGCGTGCCCGGCGGATGATCGCGAGCGAGGTTCGGGAGAAGATGGCATGAGCGTCCCCGTCGGTCAGATGATGGCCGTGCTGCGGCACCTGGCCGTGCAGCGGCTTCGCGGCAACCGTCGGTATCCCCTCGTGCTCATGCTCGAGCCGTTGTTTCGCTGCAATCTCGCCTGCGGCGGCTGCGGCAAGATCCAGCACCCGGCCGACGTGCTCCGCTCCCACCTCTCGCCCGAGCAGTGCTTCGCGGCCGTCGAGGAGTGTGGCGCGCCGATGGTCTCGATTCCCGGCGGCGAGCCACTGCTGCACCCGCAGATCGTGGAGATCGTCGAAGGCATCGTGGCCCGGCGGAAGTATCTCTACCTCTGCACCAATGCGATCCGGCTCGAGGAGATGCTGCCGAAGTTTCGGCCGTCGCCCTACCTCGCGTTCTCCGTCCATCTCGACGGCCCCCGCGAGGAGCACGACCACGCCGTCTGTCGGGACGGCGTCTTCGACATGGCAGTGTCGGCGATTCGGGCGGCCCGGCGGGCCGGCTTCCGCGTCACGACCAACTCGACACTGTTCACCGACGCCGATCCTGCCAGGTATCGCCGC
>CAXNJC010000230.1:0-3892 GCA_964202525.1 Pirellulales bacterium | reverse complement strand
GTCGAAGAACAGGCCGCGGCGGGCGAGCTCGGTGCGGCGTCCGCCCCAGTCGCCGGTGAACTGGGTCCGCTCCCAGAAGTCGCCGAGCACGGTGCCGTAGAGGCCGTAGACGGGGCCGTTGTTGAAGAACGGCAGCAGCACCGGCGCTGCGTTGGCGAGCGACAAGTGGTCGGTCTTCACGGGGCCCCACGGGTCGGCCGCCTGGCCGCGCGAGCGTGATGGCGCGGCCGTCGTGGGCGACGTGGTCTGGGCATCGATCAGGTTGCCGAAGCCGTCGAAGTTGCCGCCCTGGCCGAAAGCGCTGGAGCCGACGGCGAGCACGGCCAGCGTGGCGAGTGCCAGAGCGGCGGCCGGATGGCGGCGAGTGGTCAGCAGCATGGTCCCCCTCACGATCGGTCGAACCGGGCGCGGCCCCGTGGTCGGTTCGATCGGCACCGCCGGATCGACCGGGTGAGAAAACCTGCGGGGGATGCGGGTCGTGCGGGGAAGCGTGGCAAACTCTGCGGGCGGGATCGAGGTGCCGCGTGTGAGGTTCTGCGGGCAGGGCGGAGGATGATGGCCGCGGTGTCGGTCAGAGGCTCAGGGCTGCCCATGCCCCGTCGCCGGCCGTTCGCGTCGGGCATCCTGCCCGCCGCTCGCTCGGATGCCGACTTCGCTTCGCCATCCTGGCTGCGCTCGTCGGCATACGCCGGCTCCGGGGCACGGGCAGCCCCTCGCTGAGTTCATGCCGTGATCAGCATGTCTCCCCGACGGGCGGCGGACCCCGACTCTAGGCCGGCATCTTTGCAGAGCCACGCACGCGCGGGTATCACAACGGGTCTTCAGTGATCCGTTGCGCAGGAGCCCGCCATGCTCGCCAATGCCAAGCAGCAGAAGGCCTACGACGCCATTGCCGCCGCCCTACCCTTCCCGGTCGACGCCTCGAAGATCACCGTCACGCCCGGCGTGTCGTATGTGAAGAGCACGGTCAAGGCGCACGACTACGCGGCCGGCGTGATGGCGGCCTTCGGGTCGGTGGTGGAGCACCTCGGCACAATCCGCGGCCTGCCCGCGCAGACCATGAAGCTCGACCGGCGTCACTGCGGCCTCTCGCTCAACAGCCTGCAACTGCTCTTCCAGAACGGCTACAGCACGATCATGGACAAGTGGGGCGTGAACCCCGACAACGGCACGTATCGCGCGAAGGACGGCCGGTTCGTGACCATGATCGGCCTCCATCCGCACCTTCGCGACCGGCTGCTCGTCCACCTCAACTGCGTGAACACGGTCCAGGGGATCCAGGGGGCGGTCGAGAAGAAGACGGCGCAGGAGCTCGAGGACGAGGCGATCGCGAACAAGCTGCCGCTCGGGATCGTGCGGACGCCCGAGGAGTGGGCCGCCCACCCCGTCGGGGCCGAGGTGCTCAGGCGGCCGATCATCGACTTCGATGGGTCGGGCACCGACAAGAAGCGGCTTCTGGGAAAGGCGAAGCACAGGCCGCTCGAGGGCGTGCGGGTGGTGGAGCTCACGCACGTGGTGGCCGGGCCGAGCTGCGGCCGGTTCCTCGCCGAGCAGGGCGCCGACGTGATCAAGGTGCAGCCGCCGATCGGCGACTGGGTGCTGCCGATCTGGATGGACGGCAGCTGGGGCAAGAAGAACATCCTCCTCGACATCGGCGGCCGCCGCGGCAAGGCACGGTTCCTCGAGCTGCTTTCCACGGCCGACGTGCTCATCGACGGTCAGCGGCCGGGCGTGCTCAATCACATGGGTTTCGACGACGCGGGGTTGAAGGCGATCAACCCCAACCTCGTACGGGCCTCGCTCTCCTGCTTCCCGATCGGCACGGCGTGGGGCGAGCGGCCGGGCTTCGAGCAGATCGCACAGGCCGTGAGCGGCACGATGCACGTGCACTCCGTCGGCATGGCGGCGCCCACGGTCGTGCCCGCGCTGATCAACGACTACATGACCGGCTATCTGGTGGCGATCGGCGTGGTCGCCGCGCTCGCCGAGCGGGAGCAGAAGGGAGGCTACTACCACGTGGCCTCGTCGCTCTCCCGCTGCTCGTCGCTGGCCCCGAGCCTCGTCGAGCCGCTCGAGGCCGAGCCCTACGAGCCCGTCCGGATGCAGGATCTCGTCACCCACGGCATCGACCAGCCGTCGCCGGCGGGGATCTTCACGCGGATCGCCCCGGCGGTGGACTTCAGCCACACGCCGTCGCACACGCACCGGCACCCCACGCTGATGAACTCCATGCCCGCCACCACGGGCTGGGACGACGTGCCCGCCGCGCCGCCGCAGATCCCCCACTATCCGTCGAAGCTCGCCCAGGAGAAGGCGATCTACGGCCTCGTGGAGTGCTTCGGTATCGAGGATCGCTCCGACGGCGGCGGCATCATGAGCCTCTGCTCAAAGTCGCTGATCGACGAGGTGCTCGCGCACCGCAACGACTGACGGCGGCGGCCGGGCCAGGCTGCGGGTCTCGGTCGGTGCGGTATCGGTGGTGAAAACGCCTTGGTCTGGTTGACGGCTGAGGGGCTTCTGGATACTATACGCACGTACAGTTCCTGGCCTGGCGGCTGAGGCGTGCGGCGATGGCGACTTTCACGACCATGGAAAACAGCCCGGCGAGCGTGCCGGGGGGGGCTTTTCTGAGCGGGGGCGACCTGCTCGTGCGGCAGCGGGAGCGGCCGGTACTGTCCACCGGCTTTCGGCCGCTCGACGCCCTGCTGCCGGCCGGCGGCGTGCGTCCCGGGAGCCTCGTCGAGTGGCTCACCGAAGGCGATACGGTGGCCAGCGGCGGTGGCGCGGCGACACTCGCCTTCGCGGTGGCCTGCCGGCTGGCTGCGGCCGATGGTGGGAATGCCGTTGAAGCGGGGCAGGCTCGGCGGCGGACGATCGTGGTGGTCGATCGCACCGGCTGGTTTCATCCGCCGGCCGTGCTGCCGTGGTTGGCCGACGAGCGAAGGCTCGTGGTGGCGCGGCCCGCTCGCGACGAAGACGAGGTCTGGGCGATCGACCAGGCGCTCCGCTGCACCGGCGTGGCGGCGGTGCTGGCCTGGCCGCGGGCACGCTCGGGATGCACCGGCGGCACGCGGTCGGTCTCGCGAGGCTCGCGGCGGGGCATCACGAGCCAGCAGTGGTCCACGGCCATGCGCCGCTGGCAGCTGGCTGCCGCGGCGAGCGGTGCCGTGGGCCTCTTCGTGAGGCCCCGCACGGCCCTCGGCGAACCCTCGTGGGCCGAGGCGCGGATCGCCGTGTCTCCGCACTGCAGCGGCGCTCGCCGTGCCGATGGCCCGTCCCAGCCCGGTGGCCAGCCCGGTGGCGGGCTGACCGAGCGGCGGCTGCAGCTGACGCTGGCCGGAGGCAACTGGGCGGCGATCACGGCCGATGGCCGGCGTGCAGCCGAGATCACGCTCGACGTGGCGAGGGGCTGTGCCGGCGTGCCACGCCAGGCGCTCGCGAGCGAGCGGACGACGGCAGCGAGCGAAAGGAGCGGTGCCGCATGCCGCGCATCCTGACGATCTGGCTGCCGCGGTGGCCTGTGCAGCGGCGGCTGATCGCCAGCCCCGAACTCCGCAGGGTGCCGATGTTCGTCTGCCGCCGGGAGCAGCGCGGGGCGATGACGGTGGTCTCGTGGGCGTGGGCCGAGCCGCCGGCGGAGGAGCGGCGCAAGGGCATCGTGGCCGGTCGCAGCGGTCGGCCCGTGATTCCGACGGGCATGTCGCTGGCCGAGGCGATGGCGGTGCTGGCGGTCGCCCATGGCTCCCGGGCCTGCCATGTCGCCGAGGTGCAGCCCGACGATCCGGTGGCCGACCGCGAATCGCTCGAGCGGCTCGCGCGGTGGTGCCGGCGGTTCTCGCCGACCGTCGGCATCGAGGAGGCGTTCGACGGAGCTCCTGAGTGCCTGCATCTC
>CAXNJC010000229.1:0-3899 GCA_964202525.1 Pirellulales bacterium | reverse complement strand
ATCGCTCGCCGCGATGGCTCCCGTGGTGTCGAAGCACCTGGCCGACGCGGATCCCACCGTGGTCATCGGCGCCCTGCACACGCTCGCCGACATGGGGGACGACGCGGTGCCGTTTTTGATGGAGGCGATGAAGGATCCGAAGTCAAGGTACTGGGCCGAGGTCGCCCTGGCCGAAATCGGCGCCGAAGCCGCGCCGGCCACCGAGACCCTCGCCGCGGCCGTTGCCGAGGGCGAGACCGAGGAGCGGCTGCAGGCGATCCTCACGCTGGCTGCGATCGGCGACGAGGCCGCGGGGGCGGCGCCGGCGATCGTGAAGGTGCTGGAGTCGGGTGATCCCGCGCTGGGACTGGCCGCCGCCTATGCGCTCGGCCGGATCAAGGCCGCCGGCGCCGACGACGCGCTCACCAAGGCGGCGGCATCGGACGACTCCTTTCTAGCGAACGTGGCGGCGTGGGCGCTCGCCCGCATCCACCCCGACGACCGGACGCTCGTCGATGACGCGCTCGCCCGGCTCCGCAAGGGCATGACGAATCCCGACCCCGACGCCCGCGAAGCCGCGGTGACCGGGCTCTCGTCGCTTGCCGAGGGGATGCCCGCTGCCAGCCGTGGCGAACTCGCGGCCGAACTCGTGCCGCTGCTCGCCGACCAGGAGCGCGAGGTGGGGCGGGCCGCCGGGGCGGCCCTGATCCGCCTCGGTGCCGATGCCGCGCCGGCGATCCGGGCGAAGCTGACCGATCCCGCCGTTCGCCTCCAGCTTCTGGAGGTGGTCGCGGCGCTCGGGTCGGCCGCGAAGCCCGCCGTGCCCGAGCTGGTCGCCGCTCTGGGCGATGCTGGAGCGCGGGGTGAGGCCACTGTGGCGATCGCCGCGATCGGCGCCGACGCCGCCGAGGCCGTGCCGGCGCTCTCCGAGCTGGCGGGCGATGAGAAAGCCGACCCGGGGCTCCGCTACGCGGCGTGCTATGCGCTCGGCCGGATGGGCCCCGCCGCCGCCGCCGCCGAGCCGTTGATCCGCGGGCTCACGGAGTCGCAGGACCAGCTGCTGGCAACCGTGGCGATCTGGGCCGCCCTGCGGATCAAGCCCGACGACGCCTCCCTGTTCGCCAACGCCATCCCACGGCTGCGCCGCGCCCTCCGCGACGACAGCGAACTCGTCCGCCTCGAGGCGGCCGTGTCGCTCGGCGACATCGGCCCAGCTGCTGCTGCGGCCATCCCGATCCTCGAACTCGTCGCCGAGGACGACCCGATGAAGGAGGTGCGGCAGGCGGCCGCGGCCGCGCTGCCGAAGATCCGAGCGAAGTGACGCCGCCCGCCGAGCGGCTGTGCGTCAGCCGGCTCGTTGCAGGACCGTGCGTGCCGCGAGCTCGTCGATCTTCGCTTTGGGCAGTTCGGTCCAGGTGGTTGACTTCTGCACGAACACCACCGATTTCGGCCCCGTGATCCGCTGAAGGAAGAACCAGCATCGCGAGAGCTGCCGTTCGTCGGTGTCGGCTGAGATCAGCACGAGATCGAACGCGCCGAGGTGATTGCTCGAGCGGGCCAGTCCCGCATCCACGTTGCCGGGCACGAGCTGCACCCGCGCTCGTCCCCGGAGCCTCCGGTGGGCCTCTTTGAGCGACACGCCCGGCGGGTCGCCAGCCGTGCGGCTCTCAAAGCGGTCGAACCCCACGTACGTGAGGTCGGTCGCCGGGGTCGCCGCGGCGGCCACTTCCAGCACCCGCTCCGTCCGCGCGAGCGTGCCCATGCCGAGTTCGAGAATCCGCGTCGGCGGCTGCCGCAGGGCGTGCCGGTAGAGCACTCGCTCGCCGGCCGGCTTCGAGAGCCGCGTCAGCCACAGCGAGCGTAGAACTCCGAGCCGATTCATGGCGGTTTGGTTCCTGTTCCCTCCGACTCCACCCGGGCGGAGATCGGCGTGCGGCGCCACCGCGCTGGAAGAACACCGCCGCGGCCCGCAGACCTTGCCGAACCGCCACGTGTCGGAAAAACGGCCCCGTCGGCCGACGCGGGGACGTCTGGTAAAGTGGGGTCTTCGTTTCGGTCCCTTTCCCCCTTCCCGCCGCCATGCCCACCACCCCCCGCACGCTCCTCGACAAGATCTGGGACAACCACGTCGTCTGCTCGCCCGCCGGCGAACTGCCGCTGCTGTACATCGACCGGCACCTCGTCCACGAGGTCACCAGCCCCCAGGCCTTCGAGGGTCTGCGGCTCGCCGGCCGACGGGTCCGCCGGCCCGAGGCGACGTTCGCCACGCCCGACCACAACGTGCCCACGTCGGACCGGCGGCTGCCGATCGCCGATCCGGTCTCGAAGCAGCAGATCGACACCCTGCGGGCCAACTGCCGAGAGTTCGGCGTGCGGCTCTTCGACCTCGACGACGCCGACCAGGGCATCGTGCACGTGATCGGACCGGAACTTGGGATCACGCAGCCCGGCATGACGATCGTCTGCGGCGACAGCCACACCGCCACGCACGGCGCCCTCGGCGCCCTCGCGTTCGGCATCGGGACCAGCGAAGTGGAGCACGTGCTCGCCACCCAGACGCTCCGCCAGGCGAAGCCGAAGTCGCTCGAGGTGCGGGTGGACGGGCCGCTGCCGCTGGGCGTCACCGCCAAGGACATCGTGCTCTACGTCATCGGTCGGCTGTCGACCGAAGGCGGCGTCGGTCACGTGATCGAGTACACGGGCGAGTGTATTCGTGGGTTCGGCATGGAGCAGCGGATGACGATCTGCAACATGTCGATCGAGGCTGGCGCCCGGGCCGGCATGATCGCGCCGGACGCGATCACCTTCGACTATCTCCGGGGCCGGGATTTCGCCCCACGCGACTTTGACGCGGCGGTCGCCCGCTGGGAGCGGCTGCCGAGCGATCCCGGCGCGGCCTACGATCGCGTGGAGCTGTTTCGGGCGGCCGATGTCGTGCCGCAGGTCACGTGGGGCACGAACCCCGCGCAGGTTACGGGCGTCGACGCCGTCGTGCCCGACCCGGGTGCGTTTCCCGATCCGAACGACCGCTCGAGTGCCGAGCGGGCCCTCGACTACATGGGGCTCCGCGCGGGCACTCGGATCGTCGACATCCCGCTCGACCGCGTGTTCATCGGCTCGTGCACCAACAGCCGCATCGAGGATCTGCGGGCCGCCGCCCAGGTGGTGCGGGGGCATCGCGTGTCGCCTCGGGTGAGCGCCATGGTGGTGCCGGGCAGCGGCCGCGTGAAGCGGCAGGCCGAGGCCGAGGGGCTCGACAGGGTGTTTCGGGATGCCGGCTTCGACTGGCGGGAGGCCGGCTGCAGCATGTGCCTGGGCATGAACCCCGACACCCTCACCCCGGGGCAGCGGTGTGCCTCGACGAGCAACCGCAACTTCGAGGGGCGGCAGGGCAAGGGTGGCCGCACGCACCTCGTGTCGCCCGCGATGGCCGCGGCGGCCGCCGTGACCGGGCACTTCGTCGACATCCGTGACTGGCAGTACAAGTAGGAGTTGAGTCGTCATGCAGGCCTTCACCACGCACACCGGCGCCGTCGCAGCCCTCGACCGGGCCAACGTCGACACCGACCAGATCATCCCCAAGCAGTTCCTCAAGCGGATCGAGCGGACGGGATTCGGGCAGTTCCTGTTCTTCGACTGGCGGTTTCTCGCCGATGGCTCGCCGAACCCCGACTTCGAGCTCAACAAGCCCGCGGCGGCGGGGGCGAGCGTGCTCCTGGCGCGGCGCAACTTCGGCTGTGGATCGAGTCGCGAGCATGCTCCGTGGGCGCTGGCCGACTACGGGTTTCGGGCGGTGATCGCCCCCACCTTCGCCGACATCTTCTTCAACAACTGCTTCCAGAACGGGATGGTGCCGATCCGGCTCGAGGAGGCCGACGTCGCCGAACTCTTCCGGCGGGCCGCCGCGGCTGCGGCCACGG
>CAXNJC010000228.1:0-3900 GCA_964202525.1 Pirellulales bacterium | reverse complement strand
CCCGGGCTGCACGCGAAGCTCCCATGGCCCGTCGAGACGTCGGCCACCTACCCGGTCGGACGGGTGCAGCAGATCACCGTCTCCAGCGACGCCGCAGGCCGATCGGCCGACGAGCCGGCACTGCTGTGGACGAGCAAGGATGATCGTCTCGCAATGGTCGGCATGGAGTATTACCCGACCGTGCTCGACGCCGCGGCGCAGGGCGCCGCGACGTCGGGCATGGGTCTGGTGGCTGCCGACGTGGTGGTGCAGTATCGCGTGCGAGACCTGCTGCCCTTCCTGGCAGGCTCACTGAGCCCTCGGGAGGCTCTCGTCGTCGTGACGCAGCAGGAGGCGAGCAGGTACTTCGGCAGCCATGCCCTGGATGACCTCCTCACTCGGGGCAGGACGGCGGGCGGTCCGGCACTCGAGCAGGCGATCCAGAGCCGCGTCGACGCCCTCGGCCTCGGCCTCGACGTCGTGGGAGTCGCCGTGACGTCGCTGAGGCCCCCGGGAGGCAAGGTGGCGCGGGCCTTTCACCGGCAGATCGGCGCACAGCAGGAGCGCGAAACGCTGATTCAGGACGGCCGCAAGCAGGCGGTGATGACCCTGGCGCGTGTGGCCGGCTCCGTGGACCTGAGCTCTCGGATCAATGGAGCGATCGTGGAACTCGACGCCCTGCGAACAGGGGCCGCCACCGACGGCCCGGAGACCGCGCGACTGGTCGCCGCCCGCGAGGTGGAGATCGAGCGCTTGCTGGGCGAGGCCCGCGGCGAGGCGGCCGAGCTGATCCACGCCGCCCGCGGCTACCGCTGGTCGAAGGCGATCGGCGAGCGGAGCGCCCAGGAACGGTTCGCGGGCGAGCTCCTCGCGTTCGAGAAGTCGCCCACCTACTACCGCACGCGTCGGTTCCTCGAGGTGCTCGCCGACGGCCTCGCCGAGCGGCGAAAGTTCGTCATCGCCGGGGATCACGGCGACCTGCCCGTGCTCCAGATGGACTTCAGCGATTCCGCATCCGCGATCGACACCCTGCTCGGTCAATGACCACCCCACACCCTCGCCGGCAGGCCCGGCTCACCCTCCGATGAAGAACTCGTTCACGATGCTCGTCGGCGGCGCGATCACCCTCGCCCTGCTGGCCTACACCTTCCTCTATCAGGTCCGCTACGACCAGGTCGCCGTGCGAACGACGTTCGACAAGGCCGACGCCGCCAGCGTCCAGAACACGCCGGGCCTCAAGTGGCGGCTGCCCTGGCCGATCCACAAGGTGACCCACTACTCGAAGCGGCTGCAGCTGCTCGAAGACAAGCTCGAGGAACTGCAGACCGCGGACGGCAAGAGCGTGATCGTCCGCACCTACCTGACCTGGCGGATCGCCAACCCGTTCGACTTCTACGTGACCCTGAAGGATCCGGCGGAGGCGGCGCGGCAGCTTTCCAGCCGGCTGCGAGAGATCCGCGGGATCATCAGCCGCTACCGGCTCGACGAGCTCGTCAACATCGATCCCGCCCGGCTGAAGCTCGCCGCGATCGAGGACGAGGCCAAGGCGGCGCTGCAGAAGTCGCTGGCGGCATCCGGCTACGGCCTCGAGGTGGAGAGTGTCGGCATCTATCGAATCGTCCTGCCGGAGGCGACGACCGAGAAGATCTTCGAGACGATGATCAAGACCCGGGAACGGCTCGCCGAGAACGCCCTGCAGGAGGGACAGGCTCAGGCGTCGGCCATTCGCAGCGAGGCCACCAGCGCCCGCGACCGCATCCTGGCGTTTGCCGAGCGTCGCGCGCAGACCATCCGCTCGCAGGGTGACCGGGAAGCGGCGAAGGAGTACGAGAGCTTCGCCAAGAACGAGGATTTCGCGATCTTTCTCCGCAAGGTCGAGGCCCTCAAAAAGATGCTCGACCACAACACCACCTTCGTGCTCTCAGCCGACAGCCTCGGGATCCTCGATTGGTTCAACCGCTCGCCCGGCCAGGCGACTCCGCCGCTGGCCCGTCCGGCGGGGCTGGCTCCAGCGGAGGACGTGCGGCGATGACGACAGAGCCCTCCGCCGATCGACGCCCCGACGGTGTCGCGCTCGACCCCGCGCAGCAGTCTCTCGCTGAGGCGCTGCGGGTCAGCTTCGGGATCCTGAAGCTCGCCATGCTGGCGGCGCTGGTCGCCTACGCGTTCAGTGGCACCTTCAGTGTCGGCTCGAACGAGGCGGCCCTGCGGCTCCGGTTCGGAGACTATGTGGGCGCGCCCGGGGACCGCGTGCTGGAGCGGGGCACGTACCTCGCGGCCCCGTTTCCCATCGAGCAGGTGGTCAAGATCGACACCCGCCCCACCACGCTGACCCTCGACCGGGAGTTCTGGTACGAGGCCGGCGACTCCGACCAGGGGATGACCCGGGACCAGATCCGAAACTCGCGGGCCCGGCCCCTCAATCCCGTGCGTGACGGGTCGCTGCTCACCGGTGACCTCAACATCGTGCACGCCCGCTGGACGGTGACGTACCGGGTCACCGAGCCGGTGCAGTTCGTGACCAACGTCGGCGACAGACGCCTGGCCGAGAACCTCGTGCGGTGCGCCGTGCAGCACGGAATCGTCCAGGCGGTCGCCCAGCTGCCGGCCGACGATCTGCTCAAGGGGATCGTGAACCGCGAAGTCGCTCTCGCCGTCGCGCAGCGCAAGCTCGTGGAGATGGGAACGGGACTGACCGTCGATCAGCTCGCCCTCGACAAGGTCTCCGCTCCGGTGAGTGTCATCGGCAGCTTCGACGCAGTGACGACCGCCGAGACCGATCGTGCGCAGCGCATCGTCGCCGCGCAGCAGGATCGGGCCCGTATCCTCGGCGAAGCCGCCGGCGAGGGCAGCGAGAAGTTTCTCGCGCTGCTCGACCGATTCGAGCGGGCCATGGAGGTGGGCCCGCCGGCCGATGCGGCGACCGCGGAGGCGGCGATCGAACGGACGCTCGAAGACCTCGCGATCGACGGGGCTCCGATCGGGGGCGACGTGGCCCGCATCGTCAACACCGCCAAAACCTATCGCACCCAGGTGGTCGAGCGAGTGAAGGGAGACAGCGAGACATTCGAGCGACTGCTGCCGCAGTACCAGCGCAACCCCAGGATCATCCTCTCGCGGCTCTGGGAGGATGCCCGGGAGCGGATCCTGACCGGAGACGTGGAAACCTTCTACACCGTTCCCGGAAAGCTGCAGATCCAGCTCAACAGGGACCCTGCGATCCAGAAGGAACGGCAGCAGGAGCAGATTCGTTCGCTGAAGGAGCGGCAGGCGGGGTTTGGCAAGTAGCCGGTGAACGGCGGGAGGGCCGACGCTCGCGCGTCGGGAATGAGATGGCGACAGCGATGACGGACATGGGCGGGGCGACCGACGCAGGCGACGAGCGGCATGAAGCCGCCCCGACCATCGACATCAAGTGCGTCGGGCTCACCAAGACCTTCAGGGACTTCTGGATGCGGCCCCGCGTCCGGGCCGTGGACGGCGTCGATCTCGAGGTTCGACGAGGTGAGGTCTTCGGGCTTCTCGGGCCGAACGGCTCGGGCAAGAGCACGACGATCAAGATGCTGCTCGGCCTGCTCGCGCCCACTGCAGGACGAATCGCGGTCCTCGGCCGCCGCCCGCGCGACGTCCAGTCGAAGCGGCACATCGGCTACCTCCCCGAGGAGAGCTATTTGTATCGGTTTCTGTCGGCCCGCGAGACGCTCGACTACTTCGGCCGGCTGTTCCGACTCCCGTCGTCGATGCGGAGGGAACGGATCGACATGCTGCTGCAGATGGTCGGCCTGGACGCCGTCGAGCACCGGCCGGTCGGCGAGTTTTCCAAGGGCATGCAACGGCGGGTCGGTCTTGCCCAGAGCCTGATCAACGACCCACAGTTGCTGATCCTCGACGAGCCCACCAGCGGCATGGATCCGGTGGGCG
>CAXNJC010000227.1:0-3903 GCA_964202525.1 Pirellulales bacterium | reverse complement strand
CAGGGCGATGAAGGTCAAGGGCGACGCCGAGGCCGCAGCCAGGCCGCCCGCCGCGGCGGGCGACGCCGGCGCCGAGCGTCGGCTGGCGCTCCGCGGCAAACCCATCGAGCTTGCGGGCGTGCTCCTCGACGGCACGCCCTTCGATCAGGCATCCCTCGCCGGGAAGGTGGTGCTCGTCGACTTCTGGGCAACGTGGTGTGGCCCCTGCGTGGCGGAGATCCCCCGCGTCCGCGAGCTCTACGACCGCTACCACGACCGCGGCTTCGACGTCGTCGGCATCAGCCTCGACGAGGATGCCGACGACGTCGCCGCCTTCGTGGGGAAGCACGAGATTCCCTGGCCGATCATCCACGACCGGCGGAGCGACGACGGCCGGCCGCCGCTCGCCGAGCGATACGGCATCACGGCGATCCCGACCATGATCCTCGTGGGCCGCGACGGCCTCGTGGTGAGCATCGAGGCCCGCGGCCGGCGTCTGGAGGAACTCCTCGCCGAGGCGTTTCCCGACGAATAGCCCGAGGCCCGCGGCCGGCCTACGCGCTCTTGGTCCGCGGCTCGCGGGCGGGCACCACCGGCTCCGTACCCTCGACGTTTCGGTCGTTGATCACGTAGGTCGCCCCCTGGTTCTCCGGGAGGTCGAACATGATGTCGAGCATCACGTCCTCCATGATCGACCGCAGCCCGCGGGCGCCGGTCTCCTTCTTCATCGCCTTGCGGGCGATCGCCGAGAGGGCCTCGTCGGTGAACTCGAGGGTGCAGTTCTCCAGGCCGAACATCCGCTGATACTGCTTGACGAGCGCGTTCTTCGGCTCCTTGAGCACGTTGATGAGCGCCTGCTCGTCGAGGGGCTGCAGCGACGAGATCACCGGCAGCCGGCCCACCAGCTCCGGGATCAACCCAAACTCCAGGATGTCGTCGGAGTCGACGTGCGGCAGGAGTTCCGCGAGATCGTCATCCTGCCGGTGCCCGGCCTGCTGGCCAAACCCGATCGACTTCTTGCCGAGCCGCTTGCCGATGATCTTCTCGATTCCCACGAACGTCCCGCCGCAGATGAAGAGGATGTTCGAGGTGTCGATCTGGATGTACTGCTGCTCGGGATGCTTGCGGCCGCCCTGCGGCGGCACGTTGGCCACGGTGCCCTCGAGCATCTTGAGGAGCGCCTGCTGCACCCCCTCGCCCGACACGTCGCGGGTGATCGAGACGTTCTGGCTCGTCTTGCCGATCTTGTCGATCTCGTCGATGTAGAGCACGCCCCGCTGGGCCGCCTCGATGTCAAAGTCGGCGGCGTTGAGCAGCTTGAGAAGCAGATTCTCCACGTCCTCGCCCACGTAGCCCGCCTCGGTGAGCGTGGTGGCGTCGCCGATGGCGAACGGCACGTCGAGGATCCGGGCCAGGGTGCGGGCCAGCAGCGTCTTGCCGCAGCCGGTCGGGCCGAGCAGCAGGATGTTGGACTTGTCGACCTCGACGTCACCCGCCTCGCGGCCCAGGTTCAGCCGCTTGTAGTGGCTGTGCACGGCGACGGCCAGCACGCGCTTGGCGTGGTGCTGCCCGATCACGTACTGGTCGAGGTGGGTGACGATCTCACGGGGGGACGGAATCGACGTGAACAGCTGCTTCGCGCTACCGCGCCGCTTCTTCTCCTGGTCGAGGATCGACTGGCACAGTTCGATGCACTCGCCGCAGATGTAGACGTCACCCGGGCCCTCGACGAGCGGGCCGACGTCGCGGTAACTCTTGCGACAGAACGAGCAGAAGGCGTTCTTCTTGGTCGTCCCGCCGGCACCGCGGCGTCCGAGGCCGCCGACATCCTTCCCTGATGGCATCAGTTCATTCCTTCCCGTGCAGTGGCCTGTCAGACTCGATGGCGGGCCGGTGCCTGCCGTCGGGTGCGGGCGTGCCGAGCCGCGTCCGCGGTTCGACGAGTGTTCTTATGTTTCGGTATTCCTGCTCGCTCAGCACACCCCGATCCCGGAGATTTTTGTAGTCCCCGAGCGTTCTTTCCCATTCGGCACGGTCGTCCTGGCTCCGAAGCCACGCCTTCCGGATCGCGACGATGGCCCCGATCCCGATCGCGACGAGCACGACCAGCAGGGCGAGGGCTGTCAGGAACGGAGGCAAGGCTCCACCACCGCAGGACACCAGGGACGACAGGGCTAGCGGCGGAAAAGCGGCCCGCGACCGGCCTCCGTGCCACCGCTGGAAAGCGATTATGTCAGTCTCCGCCGCTCTGGGTCCAGAGAAATCCGCCCTGCCTTCCCAGAGCCCGCAGTCGGCGCGATCCCAGCCCGGCGAGTGGTCGACCGTAGCGATTTCGGGGGCTGTGACGAAAAAGTGTGACTCTCCGCCCGGGCCGATGCCGACGAGAATGTCATGGCGTGGTTTTTCGGACATGCAGCGAGCCCGCGTTGCCGACGGACGTGGCTGGCAGCGCTTGTGGCGGTCGCGATCCTTGCCGGCCGATCGCCCGGGGAGAATGCCCTGCCGGGTCTTCCCGAGCTGGTGCGGACGAAGCACCGGGTGTTCTCGATCCCCTTCCGCATCCCCAAGAGCGAGGATCCGGACGCGGACGCGGCCCCGCAGAAGGTCATGCTCAGCGTTTCGACCGATCTCGGCATCAGCTGGCGGGCTGCCGGCGAGGCGGCGGCCTCGGCGACGTCGTTCACGTTCCGGGCCGACACCGACGGCGAATACTGGTTTCGCCTGCGGGCCATCGACCGCAAGGGCCGGTCGCGTGGCGGCGAGGGTCCCGACATCCGCGTGCTGGTCGACGCCGCGGGACCACGCTTGTCCGGTCGTGTGTGGAAGGGAGGCGACGGCGAGATCGTCTGCCGCTACGCCGCCGCCGACGACTCCCTCAATCTCCAATCCCTGAAGGTGGAGTACCGCGGCCCGGGCGACAACGGCTGGAAGACCATCGCCCCGCAGGCCGTGCTCGCCCGGGAGAATCCCGCCCACCTCGTGGGCGAAGAGATCTGGTGGGCCGGCGAGAAGGTTGAGGCACTCACCGTGCGGATCTCGATCACCGACTCATCGGGCAATCCCGCCCTGAAGCAGCTGACGCTCGAGCCGACCGACCCGGGTGTCGATCAGGCCGCTCTCGCCAAGGAGATCGGCGTGCCTCCGCTGCCGGAGCAGGCCGCGGAGACCGCCGTCGGCGCCGCTCCGCTCGCCGTGCCGGCTGCGGATGCCGCCCCGCCGCGGACGCGCGAATCTGGCCAGCCGTGGGCGGCCGAGCAGGCGGGCACGTGGTCCGATGGCCAGCCGGCTGCGGTGGCGGATCCGGCGGCGGCCTCGGCCGGCCGCAGCGTCCTCGTCCGCCCCACGGCCTCGACGCGCGGCACGCTCCCCACGGCGGCCGACCGGCCCGCGGGCCAGCGGCAGCCGATCGGCGACGGCAGTTTCGCCGCGGCGGCCACCGGCGGCCTCGAGTATCGCGGGCGGCCGCTGCAGATCACGAAGTCGCGGCGGTTCGCCTGGGACTACGAGATCCCCGAGGGACGGGCGTCTTCCGGGCGGCTCCAGGCGGAGCTCTGGACCACGCAGGATGGCGGCGTCACCTGGCAGCGCGCGGCGGTCGACGGCGACGGCCGGAGCCCGATCGACGTCACACTCCCGGCGGCGGGCTTGTATGGCGTGCGGCTCGAACTCGTGGCCGACGCCATGGCCGCGGCGGGCGGACCGCGGTCGGGCTCCGCGCCAGACACCTGGCTGGGCATCGACGAGGAGCCGCCGCGGGTTGAACTCGTGGCGATCAGCCGCGACGACTCAACCCCGGACGGGGCGCTGGTGATCCGCTACGCCGTGCAAGACCCGTTGATCGCCCCGCGGGCGACGCGGCTGCTCTACTCGCCGAGCCCCGACGGCCCGTGGGCGACGATCGCCGAAGGCCTCGAGAACCAGGGG
>CAXNJC010000226.1:0-3916 GCA_964202525.1 Pirellulales bacterium | reverse complement strand
CCCCGTGTAGGTGGTCGCCGTGCCGGAGAGGGCGACCGCCTCGCCGAGCCGCACCGCCTCGGTCGGCGGCGCGAGCTCCACCTGGAACTTCGGCCGCTTGTATTCCTCGACGCGAACCCCCACGCCGCCGTGGAAGCCTTCCGTCTCGGCGAGGAGCATCCACTGCCCCGGCAGCGCCCCGGTCGCGATCGGAAACGACCCGTGGAACGAGCCGACGGCATTGGTCACATGCTCGGCCTTCGCCACCTCGCGGCCGTTGGCGTCGCGGAGCGTGACCGTGATCGGCCGCTTCTCGATCGCGTGATAGTCGCGGCGATCGTGGTCGAACGAACTGGCGATGCCCTTGTAGAATACGGTCTGACCGGGCCGATGGATGCCGCGGTCGGTGACGATCACGATCGACGTGCCGCGGTGCTCCTGCTCGTGCCGCCAGACGTGTGTCGAGTCGGTGGCCGCCGTGTGCGTCTTCCCCGCGAGCGTGGCCTTCGCCACGAGCAGGAGTTCGCGCCCCTGCTCCGCGGCCAGTTCGTAGTGGCCGTCGGCGTTGGTCGTCGTCGCGGCCTGCTCGAGGAACGCCGGTGGGTTGCCCCGTTCCCCGCGGACGACCATCGTCACCGTGGCCCCGGCGACAGGCTCGCCCGAGGCGATGTCGACGACGTGCCCGGCCAGTGGTGCGCCCTTCACAGCCTGCGGCTGGACCTGCGATGACACGATCGCCAGCCGCGTGATCCACACGAGCGTGGCCTGCACGACGTTGTCCGTGTCGCCGAAGCCGGGATCGTGGCTGGCGATCACCCAGTAGGCCCCCGGCTCGAGCGACTCGGGCTCGAACACCGTGATGGGCACGTCATGATGCCGCGAGCGGTAGTCGGGCGTGGCGGGCAGATCGACCGCGGCCGTCGTGATCGCGGGCAGCCCGGGGATCGTGGCCTGATCCTCGTCGTCGAGCCAGCCCGCGTGCGGCTTGCCGGCCTTCAGCCGCGCGGGCCAGTCGGCCTTCGCGAGCTTGAGGTGCACCGTCTGGAGGTTGCGGTAGGTCACGCGCACCACGGGCCAGGGGGCCGCCCATGCCCGCTCGGTGGCGAGCGACAGCTCCTTCGCGTCGATCTCCTTGATCAGATTCCGGCAGAGCCGGCCGCCGACGCTGTCGGGGTGTTGATCCAGCGCCCGGGCGGCGATCGCGCGGGCCTCCACCAGGTCGTCGTGCTCGCGGGCGATCTCGGCGAGCGCGTGCGCGGCCTGCGCCGCGATCTCGTGGTCGCCGGCCGCGGCCATGAATGCTTCGAGTGCGTCGGTCTTCCGGTCGGTCACGGTCACGTCGCCGGCATCGACGGCGGCGTCGGCGGCCCAGAGGATCCGATCGAGGTCAGCGGCGAGGAAGGCGGTGCGGTCGGCGTCGGCCGCGTGGAAGTCGAGCAGCGAGCGGTAGAGCGTGGCTGCGTGGAGGATCGGCGAGTCGGTGTCGGTCACGCCCGCGTCGTCGGCCGGTGTCCATGCCTGGAACTCGTCGGCCGTGCCGAGCGCGGGGCTCGTCGCCGAGAGTTCGAAAGCGTCTTCAGGGTCGGCAAGGCCGCGTTCGCCGGAGCTCGCAAACGCGATCGCGTCGCGGACCACGACGTCCCAGACGGTGGGCCGGTAGGCGTCGGGCATGGTGCCCTTCGAGAGGATCGCCGCCCACTCGGCGACCGGGAGTTTCTGGAGGGCCCCGCCGCCATCCACCGCGGCCGCGAACCGGCGGCGGATCTCGCCCACGATCCCGGGCAGGTCCCACTCGCTCAGCGTCGCGAGGTCGTCGGTGCCGGCGCCGCCCGCAGTCCGCTGCTGGTACCGCCAGCGGTTCATCTGGAAGTAGCCCCATGTCCAGTTGGCGCGGATCGCCTCGAGCACGGGCTTCGTCTCGGGGGCCGCCGTCTCGAGCACCTTCGCGAGCCGCACGATCCGTTCGGGATCGTCGGGAGCACGGTCGCTGGTCTCGGCGAGGATCCGGGTGGCGATGGCCCGCGCCACCTCGGCCCCGGTGCCGGCAGGGAGTTCGTCGGCGCGACCGTGCTGACCAGCCATCATGACTCCTCCGACGAGTATGAACACCAGGGCGACAGGCGAGTGAAGCGACGGCATGCACCGCGTGGGCGGTGAGGCGGGGCCAGCGCGGTGTCCGCGGTTCGTGGGCATGCGATGGATCTCCGATGTGCTGGTGGGGAACGGCCCTGCGGTTGGCGGATTGTAGGGAATGGCACTGGTTTGATTGGCCGATCCGCCAATCCCCGAACGGCCTCCGGTGACGGTGCGTCGTGAAGTTCTGGAAACGCCGCTGGCACGCCTGCTCGTGCCTTGCCCTGCCGCCGAGTCGACGGGAGACTCTTGTGGTGGGTGGACGCTCGGGCCGACAACCCTTCCGAAGTCGCGATGACCACGTGGGCAGCCAGGACATGACACGCACGCGTTCCTCCCGGCACCGGTCCGCACGCCAGCGGCTGGCCATGGAGCGGCTGGAGTGCCGGCAGCCGCTCGCCGTCGATGCCACGCAGCTCGATCCCGGGCTGCTGCCCGAGCCGACGGCCGCCGCGATCCTGCCGGCGCGACAGGTCGAGTGGCTCACCCGGGGCGTCAACGCGATCCCGACCGGATCGTCGCGGGTGTACGTCAACTGGCGGATGCTGGGCACCGATCCGACGGAGATCGCCTTCAACGTCTATCGCTCCACCGACAACGCGGCGCCGGTGAAGCGGAATGCCACGCCCATCACCGCGACGACCGACTTCACCGACACGGGCGTGACGACCACCAGTTCGCACACCTACTTCGTGCGGCCGGTCGTCAACGGCGTGGAGGGCTCCGCGAGTGACTCGTTCACGCTGCCGGCCAACGCCCCGGTGCAGCAGTTCCGGTCGGTGCCGCTGCAGGTGCCCGCCGCCGGGGTCACGCCCACGGGCGAGGCCTACACGTATTCGGCCAACGACGCGAGCGCCGCGGACCTCGACGGCGACGGTGACTACGAACTCGTCGTGAAGTGGGATCCCTCCAACGCCAAGGACAACAGCCAATCGGGCTACACCGGCAACGTGTTCCTCGACGGCTACACGCTCGACGGCACGCTCCTCTGGCGGATCGACTTGGGCCGCAACATCCGGGCCGGGGCCCACTACACGCAGTTCATCGTCTACGACTTCGACGGCGATGGCCGGGCGGAGATGGGCGTGAAGACTGCCCCGGGCACGATCGACGGCACCGGACAGCCGGTCCTGCTCGGCACGGCCACAGTGACCGACGACCACCGCAACTCGTCGGGCTACGTGCTCTCCGGCCCCGAGTATCTCACGGTCTTCGACGGCCTCACCGGCCGGGCCCTCGCCACGGCCAACTACCAGGTGCCGCGCGGCACGGTCTCGGCGTGGGGCGATTCGTACGGCAATCGGGTGGATCGCTTCCTGGCCGGCGTGGGCCACTTTGACGGCCAGCGTCCGAGTCTGCTGATGTGCCGCGGCTACTACACGCGAACCGTGCTCACGGCCTGGGACTACCGCGGCGGCCAGCTCACGCAGCGGTGGATCTTCGACACCGGCAACTCCACGACCGGCCCGCTCGCGGGCTATCGGGGCCAGGGGGCCCATTCGCTCACGATCGGCGACGTCGACGGCGACGGCCGCGACGAGGTGGTCTACGGGGCGATGGCCGTCGACGACGACGGCACGCCGCTCTACACCACCGGCCTCGGCCACGGCGACGCCCTGCACATGTCGGACATGATCCCGAGCCGTCCGGGTCTGGAGGTCTATCAGGTCCACGAGACGCAGGCGGCGCACCAGGGCAAGGGGGGCACCCTCCGCGACGCGGCCACCGGGGCGGTTCTCGCCTTCGTGCCCGGCACCGGCGACGTGGGTCGCGGCTGCGCCTTCGACATCGATCCCCGGTATCC
>CAXNJC010000225.1:0-3925 GCA_964202525.1 Pirellulales bacterium | reverse complement strand
CCGAACGGCTCGGGCAAGAGCACGCTCGGCTACGCGATCATGGGGCACCCGTCCTACGACGTGACTGCCGGCTCGATCGAACTCGTCGAGGCCGATGGCACGCGGAGGGACGTGCTGGCGATGGAGCCCGACCAGCGGGCTCGAGCCGGGCTGTTTCTCGCCTTCCAGCGGCCGATGTCGATCCCCGGCGTGCGCCTGGCCGACTTCCTCCGCCATGCGGTCACCAACGTCCGTAATCCCGACCGTAAGGAGGGGCAGGAACTGATGCCCATGCGGGAGTATCGGGCGGAGCTCAAGGCCAAGATGGCCGAGCTCTCGATGGACCCGGAGTTCGCCCGCAGGTACGTCAACGACGGCTTTTCGGGCGGCGAGATGAAGCGGGCCGAGATCCTCCAGCTCGCGATGCTGCGGCCGAGGTTCGCGGTCCTCGACGAGACCGACAGCGGTCTCGACGCCGACGCGGTGCGGCTGGCCAGCCAGAGCATCGCCCGCATCGGCAGCGGCGGCGCCCCGGGCAGCGCGGAGATGGGCATCCTCATCATCACGCACCACGAGCAGCTGCTCGAGCACAACATTCCCCTGCGCACGCACGTCATGCTCGGGGGCAGGGTCGTCGAATCGGGCGGCCCCGAACTCGCCCAGGAGCTCCACAAGCGGGGCTACGAGCGGATCCGTTCGGCCTATCCCGAGGCTGCGGCGGCCGAGCGGGCGATGGAGGAGTCGGCCAAGGCGGCCGCAATCTGACGCGGCCCGTCGGCCGCGCCCACATCACGACCATCAGGAGAACCCACCATGGCCATCGGCCTCGACGACAACGCGACGCTCGGCGACGTGAAGCCCGAGATCGGCGAGATCAACAAGTACGACTTCCGCACCGACTCCCCGGCCGTGTTCAAGGCACGCAAGGGCGTTGACGCGGAGATCGTCGCGCAGATCTCCGACATGAAGAAGGAGCCCGCGTGGATGCGGGAGTTTCGCCTCAAGTCGCTGGAGATTTTCGAGTCGAAGCCGATGCCCAACTGGGGCGGCCACATCGGCGTCGACTTCCAGGACATCTACTACTACCTCAAGCCGGCGGAGCATCAGGGCAAGACGTGGGAAGAGGTTCCCGACGCCATCAAGAAGACGTTCGACCGGCTCGGCATCCCCGAGGCCGAGCGGAAGTTTCTTGCGGGCGTGAAGGCCCAGTTCGAGAGCGAGGTGGTGTATGGATCGCTCCAGGAGGATCTCGCCAAGAAGGGCGTGATCTTCACCGACACCGACACCGCCGTCCGCGAGCATTCCGACCTGCTCCGCGAGTACTTCGGCACGATCATCCCCCCCACCGACAACAAGTTCGCCGCGCTGAACTCGGCGGTCTGGTCGGGTGGCTCGTTCATCTACGTTCCCAAGGGGGTGAAGATCGAGTTTCCGCTGCAGGCCTACTTCCGCATCAACGCGGAGAGCATGGGGCAGTTCGAACGGACGCTGATCATCGTCGACGAGGGGGCCCAGGTGCACTACGTCGAGGGCTGCACGGCTCCGATGTACTCCACCGAGAGCCTCCACTCGGCGGTGGTGGAGATCGTGGTCAAGAAGCACGGCCGCTGTCGCTACACGACGATCCAAAACTGGGCCAATAACATCTACAACCTCGTCACCAAGCGGGCGATGGCCTACGAGGGTGCGCTGATGGAGTGGATCGACGGGAACCTCGGCAGCCACCTGACGATGAAGTATCCGGCGGTCTATCTGATGGAGCCGGGCGCCCGCGGTGAGATCCTGTCGATCGCATTCGCCTCGGCTGGCCAGCATCAGGACGCCGGTGCGAAGATCGTGCACGTCGCTCCGAATACGAGCGGCCGGATCGTCTCGAAGAGCATCTCGAAGAACGGCGGTCGGGCGAGCTACCGCGGGCTCGTGAAGGTGGAGCCGGGTGCCACCAAGAGCAAGTCGAGCGTCGTCTGCGACGCCCTGATTCTCGACGACAAAAGCCGCAGCGACACCTACCCGTATATCGAGATCGAGGAGCAGGATGTCACGATCGGTCACGAGGCCAGCGTGTCGAAGATCGGCGAGGAGCAGCTCTTCTACCTGATGAGCCGCGGCCTCACGGAGGCCGAGGCGAGCACGATGATCGTGGGCGGGTTCATCGAGCCGCTCGTCAAGGAGCTGCCGATGGAGTACGCGGTCGAGATGAACCGCCTGATCGAGCTCCAGATGGAAGGCTCGGTGGGCTGAGCCGACCATGAGCACTGCCGTGGCCCCTCCCCGTGCCGCGTTCGACGCGGCGACGCTCGAACGGATCCTCGCGGGCGCGCCGCTGCCGGCGTGGGCGAATGATCTTCGCCGCACCGCCCTCGAGCGGCTCCTGTCGATCGGCATGCCCGACCGGCGGGACGAAAACTGGATGCGGACCGACCTGCGGATGTTCCGGCCCCAGGCCTGGGGGCCGGTCGCCGCGGCCGGCGGTCCCGCCCCGGAGGGGCTGCTCGCGCCCGCGATCCTGTCGGGCGACCTGGCCGCCGGGTCGTATGCCGACCTCGAGACGACTGCCTCGTTCGCGGCGGAGCCCGGCCGCCTGGCGGGTCGGCTCGCGTCGGTCGACGGCCACGTGGTCCGGGCCGAACTCGATCCCGGGATCGCCGCCCGCGGCGTCGCCTTCGGGTCGGCCGAGCAGGTGCTCGTCGCCCATGCCGACGTCCTGAAACCGCACTGGTTCGGCGTCATCGATGCGGGGTGCGACTGGTTCGCGGCGGTCCATGCGGCGTTTCATGCCGCCAGCGCGGTGCTCTATGTGCCGCCGGGCGTGAAGATCGCCGATCCGCTGCATGTGATCGCGGGCATCACGGACGGGGGCGTCGACACCTCGCATGTCCTCGTCGTGCTCGGCGACGGCGCGGAGGCGACGGTGCTGACCGAGACGGCGGGCGGCGGTCCTGCGGGCTCGTCGGGCGGTTTCCACTGCGGCGGCACGGAGATCGTGGTCGGCAAGGGTGCCTTCCTACGGATGGTGAACCTGCAGAACTGGAACACGGGCGTCTGGCACTTCGCCCGACAGAAGGCCGTCGTTCATGCAGACGGTCGGCTCCAGTGGACGCTTGGCGCCCTGGGCAGCCGCCTGTCGCAGGTGGCCCAGGACGTAGCCCTGGTGGGCCGCAATGCGTCGGCCCAGGTCAACGGTGTGATGTTCACCGAGGGCCGCCAGCACCTGGTCTACAACACGCTCCAGCACCACGAGGCGCCGTCGTGCTCGAGCGACCTGCTCTACAAGGGAGCCCTGCAGGGACGGAGCCGGCTGGTGTGGCGGGGCATGATCAAGGTCGACAAGGCCGCGCAGAAGACCGACGGCTACCAGCGCAACGACAACCTCATGCTGTCCACCGAGGCCCGGGCCGATTCGATCCCTGGCCTCGAGATCGAGGCCGACGACGTGCGCTGCACGCACGGAGCCACGAGCGGCCGGGTCGATGCCGAGCAGCTGTTTTACGCCCAGGCCCGCGGCCTTTCGGCCGAGGAGGCAGCCCGGCTCGTCGTCGCGGGCTTCTTCCAGCAGGTCTTCGACCGGATCACCATTCCTCAGGTCCGCGAGGCGCTCGCCAAGGCGATCGGCGGCCGCATTCACAGGATCGTCTGAGCGACCCCATGGCTGAGTTCGTTCGAGTCGCCGCGGTCGGCGAGGTTCCCGATCCCGGCAAGACGCTGGTCGAAGTGGATGGCGATATGGTCGCCCTGTTCCACGTCGGCGGCGTGTTCTACGCGATCGACGACGTCTGCACCCACGACGGTGGCCCGCTGGCCGACGGCGAACTCCGCGACCACAAGATCTCGTGCCCGCGGCATGGGGCGAAGTTCGACATTCGCACCGGGGCGGCGCTCTCGATGCCCGCCGTGAGGGCGACGCGGGCCCACGACGTGAAGGTTGACGACGGGGGTGTCTGGGTGC
>CAXNJC010000224.1:0-3936 GCA_964202525.1 Pirellulales bacterium | reverse complement strand
GGTCGTGGCAGCAGCAGGTGCCGCTGCCGCAGCGGTATGTCGGCGACAACGCCTGGCAGATTCCGCTCCGCCCGGTGCCGGCCGCGAATCCGCAAACCACAAAGGATCGCTTCCTCCGCGGCGCGATCGCCGTGGCCGTCAACGGAATCCCGATCTTCAACCCGCTCAACAACCGCGGCGACGACGCCTTCGCGATCGGTGAACTCGACGACTTCGGCGGCCACTGTGGCCGGGCCGACGACTACCACTACCACGTCGCGCCCGTGCACCTCGAGAAGGTCGTCGGTGAGGGCAAGCCGATCGCCTACGCGCTCGACGGCTACCCGATCTACGGCTTCACCGAACCCGACGGATCACCCGTCGGGGAACTCGACTGGATGGGCGGCCACGAGGATGGGCGCGGCGGCTACCACTACCATGCCACGAAGGCGTATCCGTATCTCAACGGCGGCTTCCGCGGCGAGGTGACGGAGCGCGACGGCCAGGTCGATCCACAGCCGCGAGCGCAGGGCGTGCGAGAGCCGCTGCCGCCGCTGCGGGGCGCCACGATCGTCGGCTTCGAGGCGACCGGCCCGGCGTCGCGGACGCTCACCTACGAGGTCGCCGGCCGAGAAGGGACGGTGGCCTACACCGTCAAGAACGACGGGTCCGTCGAGTTCATCTTCACCGACCCGCAGGGCCGCTCGACGACCAAAACCTCCTCGCCCCCTCGCCGCGGCCCCGGCGGTCCGGGAGGACGTCCGCCCGAAGGCCGCCGCGGGCCGGAGGACCGGCCACGTCGTTCCGCAAGGGATGCGGGGAAGCCGGCACGACCGACCTGAATGGCAAGCGGAAGCGGGGCTACGATCCGTGTGCTCGATGGGCCCGGTGAAGAAGGACTATCTCGTCACCGTCCTCGCCGCCCGCGCGGCTCCGGCGACGGGCATCGGCCTCTATGGCACGCTCCTCCAACTCGCCGGGGCACCGCCGCCACGCGGCCAGGTTCTCGACGGCGCGAGCCTCGTGCCGGTGATCCGAGGCCGGGCCGATCTCAGCCAGCGGGAACTTTCTGGCACGTTCCCTGCTCCGTGGGCCGGGCCACGCCGTCGAGCGGAATGCGCGCGGGCCCGACCTTCCGGAGTCGAAAGCGGCACGGTGGCGGAGTCAGCCCGCCTTGAGCTTTGGTGATCCCCTCGGTGGTGACGTACACTCGAGTCGGCGGTTTCTTCCTTCGGTGACCGACATGGTCAAACTTCTCCGGACCTTGCTCATCGCGTGTGCAGTCGCTGCGCCGGTTGTGGGCGAACTGCCTGCGACGGGCCCAGCGGCCGCGTGTGCCGCATGGGCGGCCGCTGCGCCGTCGCCGTTCGACGAGCATCGCGAAGACGACGCGGGCACCGCGGTCGAGCAGGCCGAGGAGGACGACACCGAGGAAGAGGTGTTTCGCGACCTCCTGCTGGCGACGGATGAGGCCGGTGGCCATGCCGCCGACCGGTTTCGACAGGGCGTCGGCGTGCCGGCCGACAACGCGGCGGCGGCTTCCTGCCGTCTCGGGCATTCCTCGCGCGGGCCGCCGGCCTGCGGCTGATCGGACAGCGGCGGCTGGAGGCCATGCCTCCGCCCGGTGTCCGCGTTCTCTCGGCTGCGGCGCTGGCGCGTCGCGGCGCCGCCCGTGCCTGGTCCCTGTCCGGCTCCCTGCATGCCCGCATCGCACGACGCCCTCGAGCACATGATCGCCACCGCGGCCCGGTTCCTGCCGCCGCAGGGACCGATCGACGCCTTCGTGGCCCAGAATCCGCTTCGCGGTTTCGAGGAGCTGCCGTTCGATGAGGCCGTCGTCCGTGCGGCGCGGCTCTACCGGGCCCAGCCGTTCCTGCCGGAGAGCGACTACCGCGACGAGCTGGCCCGCGGCCGCATCCGCGAAGCCGACGTGGAGGCCGTCCTCGACGCCGACCTCGACAGCCGCGGGCCAACGCCGCTCGCCGGCGGCCGCACGACGCTCTTCGACCTGCAGCGACAGCTGCTGCTCCGCGGCGTTCGCCTGGAATCGGACACCGCAGTTCGCTGGACGCTCACCGAGAGCGACGCGATCGAGCGTCTGCGCGACGATCTCGAGCCCCGAATGCGGTCCCGGCTGCGCGCGGCAGGCGGCGGAGACGGGCCGGAAGCGCCGGACCAGGCAAGCCTCGTGGCCAGCGAACTCTGGCATGCCTGCGTGGAGGCGACGTCGGGCACCCGCCCGGTGGTCGTCCACGTCCTCCCTCCGGTCCGGCACCGCGATCTGATCGTCGCGTGCAGGCCGACGCTCGACACCGACGCCCTCGTGCATCCGCTCCTGATCAGGATGGTCGCGGCCTATCTCGATCAAGGCGTGGCAGCGTGGCCCATGCCCGATCGGGATCGCGGCATGCTCGCCGCGGTGGCGGGCGTGTACTCCGGCCGGATCGGACCGGTGGAGCCGTGGAGCCGCAGGCTTCCCGCCCGCCTCCGCGAGATCCACCGGATGATCGACGACGGCCTCGGCGGCCGGCCGGCGGCGCTCGCGGTGATCGGGGAGGAGCTGGAGCGACTGGGAGTGCCCGAGGCCTCGCGGGCGGAGTTCCTCACCGCCACGCTCGTGGCGCTCCGCGGCTGGGCCGGGATGGTCCGACAGCTCGAGGAACGTCCCGACCGGGCTCCGGTGCTGCCGCTGCCGGTGCGGCTGATCGACTTTCTGGCCCTGAGGCTGGTGCTCGACCGCGTGGCGGCGGAGTGGGCCGCCGACGCGCTCGGCCACCCGGCCGACCGGGGCACGTCCGGCGACCGTCTTGCCGGCTTGTGGACGGAACTCCGCGACCGCCACCCGCCGCATCGCGGACCGGGCAGCCTGGCCAGGGCGTTTCTGCTCCACCAGGTGTCGCAGCTGCTCGGGCTCACGGCGGCCGATGTCCGCGGCCTCGGCACCAACGAGGTCTCGGAGTTGGAGCACGCGATTGCGGCCTTCGACTCCGTGGCTCGCCGCCGGCTGCTCCACTTCGCCTACGAGCGGCGGCACCGCATCGAAGTGCTCGACGCCCTGGCCGCCCACGCCGGACGATCACCGGCACCCCGACCGGAGCCACGGGTCCAGGCGGTGCTGTGCATCGACGATCGCTGCGAGTCGTTCCGCCGCGGCCTCGAGGAACTCTCCCCGGACATCGCCACGTTTGGCGCCGCAGGATTCTTCGCCGTGCCGATGTATTTCCAGGGCATCGACGACTGGCACGCCGTTCCCTTGTGCCCGATCGTGATCCGCCCCGAGCACACCGTCACAGAGGTGCCGGAGGAGCGGGCGATCGCAGACCACCGCTTCAGGCAGTCGGTCCGCCGCTCGCTCGGCCGGCTCCGGGGCAGCGTCAGCCAGGGGAGCCAGTCGCTGCTCCGCGGCGGCCTGCTGACCTCGGTGGGCGGGGCGATCGCGGCGATCCCGCTGGTGGCCCGCGTGGCGTTTCCGCGGCTCACGGCGGGGCTGACCGCCCGCGCGGCCGACCTGGGCCGCCGCAGGATCGCCACCCGGCTCGAGATCGTCCGCCGCGACGCGACGCGGCTTCCCGATGGCACCCTGCCCGGCTTCGACCTCGACGAGATGGCCGGGATCGTCGGCCGGCTGCTCGAGGACATCGGCCTCACCGCGGGCTTCGCCCGGCTGGTGGCGATCATCGGCCATGGCTCGACGAGCCTCAACAACCCGCACGAGAGCGCCTACGACTGCGGCGCGTGCGGCGGCGGCCGCGGCGGCCCCAACGCCCGGGCGGTGGCCTCGATGGCGAACGACCCCGCGGTGCGGGCGGTGCTGGCGGCACGTGGCCTCGTGATCCCGGCCGACACGGTCTTCGTGGCCGGCATGCAGGACACGTGCACCAGTTCGATCACGTGGTCCGACGTGGAGTCGGTGCCCCTCACGCACCATGACGAGTTCGCGGCGTTTCGCCGGCTGTG
>CAXNJC010000223.1:0-3936 GCA_964202525.1 Pirellulales bacterium | reverse complement strand
CGATGTAGGCCCGGAGTCGGCGGCCCGCGTCCGGGCCGAGCTCGAAGGCGTCGCGGCCCGAGATCCAGAGCACGGGCGCTTGGCGGAGGTCGTCGAGCGACGCCGTGGGCGTGTGGGTGACGTGCCACGAGAGGCCGGCCGGGTAGTCCTGCCGCCACCGCGACTCCGCATATTCGACGAGGTGGGCGATGTCGTGTCCGTGTCGGTTCCAGTCACCGCCGAACTCGTGGCTGCTCTTGGCCACGAGTACCGGCCGCCGTCCCTTGGCGAGGAACAGCAGCGCGAAGCTCGTGGCGACGGTGGCGTCCTCGATCCGGGCGGCGACGAACTTGCCCGTCAGCCGGTCCTGCTGCTGCACGAACATGCCGGCGCCCTCGCGGTACCAGTCGTGGTCGCCGATGTAGCGGCGGGCGGTGAAGCGGCCCACCCGCTCGAGGCCGTAGAGATAGTAGTAGAGCCAGGTGTCGCTGCCGGTGCCGGGGTTCTGCCGCACGGTGAACCGGCGGCCCAGCCACTCCAGTCCCTTCTCGAGGTTCCGCGGTGTCGCGCCGCCGCCGCAGCAGAGCACGTCGCCGCGGTTGGCGGCGGCATCGGGGCGGCCGATGTGCTCGGCGGTGATCCAGATGCTGGCGATGCCGGCGCAGGTCATGCTGCCGGTGCCGGCCATGTTGCCGATGGTGTAACCCCAGGAGCCGTCGGCGTTGCTGCAGGCCACCCAGTACTGCTGGGCCCGGACCCACGTCTCCTCGCGGACCCGTACCCCGACCCGGGCCGCCTCGTGCAGGGCGAGCAGCGCGAACTGGGAGTTGGAGTTGTCGCCGGAGCCTGCACCGCGGGCCTGTGCGTAGGTCCACGAGCCGGACCCAGGTCCCTGCCGCACCTGGGCTTGTTCCAGCCACGCCACGTTCCGCTCGAGGAGCACGCGATCCGCGTCGGGGGAGAGCATGGCCAGCACCATGGTCTGCAGCGACACCGAATAGGTGTCGTCGAGCTCCTGCCTGCGGAGCCAGTCGAGGCCGCGTTGCATGACCGGGCGGTCGGCTGCCACGCCAGCGTTGGCCAGGGCGAGCATCACCAGGGCCGTCGCGCCGGGCCGTTTGTCGGCCGATCCGAGTGCGTCCCAGGAGCCGTCATTGTTCTGCTTGGTGACGAGATAGTCGCGGGCCCGCTCGATCGCCCGCTGGATCTCGGCGGGGCCGACCGCGGCGGGCTCCTGGGCCAAGGGGGCGGCGCACCACGAGCAGGCCGCGGCCAGGATGCAGGCCGCGAGGAGACGGCGGAGCGCGAGGCGAAAGGATGCGGTCACGAAGGCGGTCCGAAGTGGCGTGACGGCTCGCCGGGTCGCTGCCGCGCCGCCCACTCGAATCGTAGCAGGTGCGCCGGCCGGGCAGGATGCACCGGCGATTGGCCGCGTCCGATTGCCGCGGGGGCGGTGGTGCCCGATACTGAACCCCGGTCGTCGGCACGTTCGTTCACCGGCAGGGAGCATCGCTCGCGTGTCCTCCGCTTCGAAGTCAAAGACGCTCGACGAGATCCTCGTCGAGTTCTCCGAGCACCGGCAGAAGATGCAGGAGGAGCTCCAGAAGGTCATCGTCGGCCAGGAGGAGGTGATCGAGCAGCTGTTCGCCGCGATTTTCACCCGCGGCCACTGCCTGCTCGAGGGCGTCCCGGGGCTCGCCAAGACGCTGATGGTGTCGACGCTGGCCCGAATCCTCGATGTCGGCTTCAAGCGGGTGCAGTTCACGCCCGACCTGATGCCCAGCGACATCACCGGCACCAATGTGCTGGAGGAAGACGACACGGGCCGCCGCCGCTTCCGATTCGTGGAAGGGCCGATCTTCACCAACATCCTCCTCGCCGACGAGATCAACCGCACGCCGCCCAAGACCCAGGCGGCCCTGCTCCAGGCGATGCAGGAGCGGGAGGTGTCGGTCGGCCAGGAGACGTACCAGCTCCCCGATCCGTTCTTCACGATCGCCACGCAGAACCCGATCGAGCAAGAGGGCACCTATCCGCTGCCCGAGGCCCAGCTCGACCGGTTCATGTTCAACATCAAGGTGGGCTATCCGTCCGCCGATGAGGAGGAGCGGATCCTGATGGCCACCACGAGGCCCGAGAAGCCCGAGGTCCGCCACGTGCTCTCCGGCCGGGCGATCGCCAACATCCAGAAGCTCGTGGCCGGCGTGCCGGTGAACGAGTATGTGGTGAAGTATGTCGCCCGGCTCGTGCGGGCTACGCGGCCCAAGGATCCGCAGGCGCCGAAGTACGTCGCGGAGCTCGTCGACTGGGGCGCCGGCCCCCGGGCGGGGCAGTTCCTGATCCAGGGAGGCAAGGCGATGGCGGCGATGAGCGGCCGCTTCAGCGTGTCGCTCGAGGACATCCGCCGCGTCGCGGTGCCGGTGTTGCGGCACCGGATCGCCACGAACTTCCAGGCTCAGGCCGAAGGGCTCACCAGCGAGTCGATCATCGAGCGGCTGGTACGGGAGATTCCCGAGCCGGAGATTCCGAAGTTCGTCAGGTGACGGCCGCGAGGAGGCTCGGCGGATGGCCCGCGCGGTCGAGGAGTACCTGAAGCCGGAGGTCGTGCGCCGCATCGCGCGGCTGGACCTCCGCGCGCAGTTCATCGTGCAGGGCTTCCTGCAGGGCCTCCACGCCAGCCCCTATCAGGGGTTTTCCGTCGAGTTCAGCGAGCATCGCCGCTATGCGCCCGGCGATGATCCCAAGGACATCGACTGGCTGGTCTACGCCAAGACCGACAAGCACTACATCAAGAAGTTCGAGGCCGAGACCAATATCACGGGCTACCTCGTGGTCGACACGAGCGCCTCGATGGCCTACACGTACCGGCAGGAGCTCACCAAGCTCGAGTATGCGATCTCCCTGGCGGCCGCACTCTGCTGGCTGATGGTGCACCAGCAGGATCCCTGCGGCCTGATGGTGTTCGACGACCGGCTGCACGCCTCGCTCCCCGCCCGGTCGCGGCGGTCGCAGATCGGGCAGGTGCTGTCGGTGCTTGCGAAGATCCAGCCGTCGGGAACCACCGACATCGCCCGGAGCCTCGTGCAGGTGGCGGCGATGCTCCGGCACCGGTCGCTCGTGATGGTGTTCAGCGACCTGCTCGCCGATCCCGGGCCGGTGCGGGAGTCGCTGCTGCGGCTCCGGCATCGGGGCCACGACGTGATCCTGTTCCACATCCTCGACGAGGCCGAGGTGCGGTTTCCGTTCGAGGGCACGGTCGAACTCACGGAGCCCGAAGCCGGCGACCGGATGGTCATCGACGCCGAGGCGGCCCGGCGCGACTACGTGGCCGGCGTCGAGGCCTTCCGGGAGGAGTATCGGGCCACCTGCTTCCGGGCCGGCATCGACTACGTGCCGCTCGACACGAGCATGCAGTTCGACCGGGCGCTGATGGAATATCTCGTCAGCCGCCGCACCAGGTTCTGAGCCATGGGCCTGTCCTTCATCACGCCGTTGCTGCTCGGTGGGGCGTCGCTGGTGGCGATCCCCGTGGTGCTCCACCTGCTGATGCGGCGGAAGCCCGTGCCGCACGTGTTCCCGGCGCTGCGGTTCCTCCGGGAGCGGGCGGTGGTAAACCGTCGGCGGCTGCGGCTCACGCACCTCCTGCTCCTGGCCCTTCGCATGGCCGCCGTCGCACTCGTGGCGCTGGCGCTGGCGCGGCCGGTGGTCCGCGGGGCCGGCTGGATCGGCGACCGGGAGGGGCCGGTGGCGGCGGCGTTCGTGTTCGACACCGCGCCGCGGATGGGGGTTCGCGAGGCCAACACGACGCGGCTTCAGAAGGCGGTGACGCTCGCCCGCACGCTGTTCGGCAAGCTGCCCGACGCGAGCCGGGTGGCGGTGGTCGACACCGCCGGCGGCGCGGCGGCGTTCCTGCCGTCGCCCGCGGCCGCCGCCGCCCGGATCGACCGGCTCGCGCCG
>CAXNJC010000222.1:0-3951 GCA_964202525.1 Pirellulales bacterium | reverse complement strand
GGGGCCAGAGGTTGCAACTGACGCGGGATCGTGATCCCGGACCGTCAGCCGGGGGGGGTATAACGGCGTCATGGCCGCCGATCCCTCCGACGCTGCCCGTGCAGGCGATACGTCGGTGCCGCCGCAGGAGCCATCGGCCACCGATGTCTCGCCGTTGACCGGTGCCGACGACCACTTTGGGTTTGGGCATGGTGCGGGCTCCGGTGGTGGAGACGGGGGCGGCGTCTCGCGTCGATCCCGCGGTGCCGGCCCGTTGCCCCCGGGGTTCAACCTCGGCGGGGTGTCGCTCGTCCGGCTGATCGCCGAGGGGGGCATGGGCCGCGTGTATGTAGGCCGTCAGGCGGCGCCGGAGCGGCTCGTTGCGGTCAAGGTGCTCCGCGGTGGCTTCGCTTCTGCGATGCTCGTGCGGCGCTTCGAGTACGAGGCCCGGGTCTTGGCGCGACTCCGCCATCCGCACATCGCGCAGATCTTCACCTTCGGGACCTTCGACGACGGCGACGGTGTCGTGCCGTTCTTCGTGATGGAGATGGTGGAGGGTGCGCTGCCGATCACCCGCCACGCCGTCGCCCGACGGCTCGGTGTCCGCGAGATCGTCGCCCTGTTCCAGCGGGTGTGCGCCGCGGTCGCCCACGGGCACCAAAAAGGGGTGATCCACCGCGATCTTAAGCCCGGCAACATCCTCGTCGATGCCGCAGGTGAGCCGAAGGTGATCGACTTCGGCGTCGCCCGCTCGATCGATCCCGAGGCTGGTGAGCCCACGCAGATGACGCGTGCCGGCGACGTGATCGGCACGGTGCGCTACATGAGCCCGGAGCAGCTTGGCGTGGGGGACGGCGACGTCGACGCCCGCAGCGACGTCTACGCGCTGGGACTGGTGCTGCACGAGGTCGTCACCGGCACGATGCCCTACGAACTGCGGGGCGCATCGTTTCTCGAGGCGGCCCGGGTGCTCGGAGACCCGACGCCGGTCTCGACGGCCGCCGTGGATCGCGCCGCCCGGAGTGCCGGCGTGTCGGCGAGCGACGCCCGGTCGCTGGGGACGATCGTGGCCACCTGCCTCGAGAAGAGCCCCTCGCGCCGTTACGCGACCGCCGTCGAGGTGGAGGCCGAGCTGGGACGCTGGCTCGCGGGCGACGCGATTCTCGCCCAGCCTCCGACGCCGGCCGAAACGATCCGCCGCTTCGCCCGGCGGCATTGGGCGGCGACCACGGCCGCGCTGTCGGCTGTCGCGGCGCTCGTGGCCGCGACGGCGGGCATCTCGTTCTTCTACGTGCGGGCGGAGCGGCAGCGGCTCGTGGCCGAAGAGGCGCGGCTCGTCGCCGAACAGCGGGAGGAGGAGGCCGGGCGACAGGCCGCGGCGGCCCGATCGCAGCTCTACGTGTCGAACGTGCTGCTCGCCGCCGCCGCGCGGGATCGCGACAACGTCGTGGAGGCCGAGCGGCTGCTTCGCGACGCCTGCGCGCTCGTGGACGACGCCGGCACAGCGAATCCAGTGGAGCTCGGCTGCCTGGCGGCGTCGCTCGACGAGTCGGTGGCCGAGGCCGGAGGTCACGGCGGCATCGTCACGGCGGTGGGCTTCGCGCCGGACGGCGCGGCGATCGCCAGCGGTGCCACCGACGGGCGCGTGCGGCTCGGCCGGTTTTCCGGGGGACGGCTGGCCTGGAGCGAGACCCCGATCGGTGCCCACGACGGACCCGTCTGGGCTGCCGCGTTCTCCGCCGACGCCCGGCTGCTGGCGACGACCTCGGCCGACGGCGCCGTGCGGATCTGGGCCGTGGCCGGCCGCGCTCCCGTGACCACGCTCGCCGGGCACGACGGGGCCACCTACGCCGCCGCCTTCTCTGCCGACGGCACCCTGCTCGCCACGGGCGGCCGCGACCGGGTGGTGCGGCTCTGGGACTGCAGCAACTGGACGGTGCGGGCAGAGCTCCGCGGTCACGAGGGAACCGTGTTCTCCGCGTCGTTCACGGCCGACGGCCGGACACTCGCGACGGCCTCGGTTGATCGGACGGTGCGGCTCTGGGATGTGACCACGGGAGCGGAGACGGGGCGGCTGACCGGTCACGAAGGCCGGGTTTTCGCCGTGTCCTTTTCCCCCGACGGCTCCGCCCTGGCGACCGCCGGCGAAGACGGCACCGCCCGGATCTGGGACACGGCCAGCGGGATCGCACGACACGTCCTCGAGCATCCGTTTCGCGTCAACGGCGTGGCGTGGGTCGACGGCGGCCGCCGGCTGGCCACCGCCTCGGGCGACGGTGTCGTCCGCGTCTGGAACGCCGCCGACGGCCGGGGTGACGAGCGGCTGCTGGGGCATGCGGCGCCGGCCTGGTCGATCGCCTCGGCCGGGACGTCGGGCTGGGTGGTCACCGGCGGCGCCGAAGGCACCGTGAGGCTCTGGGACGTGGACCGCCGCGTGGGGCCGGTCATGCCCTGCGGCGACAAGGTGCTGGCGGTGGCCTGCTCGCCGGACGGCACCGCGATCGCGACGGCACTCGCCACCTCGACGGTGCGGCTCTGGGACGCCCGCACCCTGGAGGCCGGGCCGGTGCTCCGCAAGGCGGTGGGCCGCGTCAACGACGTGCGGTTCACGGCCGACTCGGCGACGGTCATCGGCGGCTGCGACGATGGCAGCGTGCAGATCTGGGATCGGGCCACCGGCCGCCGCCGGGAGTGGATCAAGCCTCACGACCGGCGGGTGTATGCGATCGACGTGTCGCGCGACGGCAGGCTGATCGCGACGGCGTCGGAAGACGGCACGGCCCGCGTGTGGAGCCTCGCCGAGGGAGCGGCGGTGGGGGAACCGCGACGCCACGGCCGCCGCGTGCTGGGAGTGGCCATCGCCCCGGGGGGCGACCTGCTCGCCACGGCGGGCGACGATCGGACCGCCCGGCTCTGGCGGATGCCCGACGGGCCCGAGGTCGGCCGGCTCGCGCAGCACGAAGGGCCGGTCAACTGGGTGGCCTTTTCGGCGGATGGCCGGATGCTCGTCACCGCCTGCTCCGACGCTGCCGTGCGGGCCTGGAACGTGGCCGACGGGAGCCTGATCTCCGTGATGACCGGACCGGCCCGCCAGGTCTGGAAGGCCGCATTCTCGCCGGATGGGCGGCGGGTGGCCGCGGTGTCGGCCGACGGCACTGCGCAGGTGTGGGATGTGGCGAGCGGCCGCGCCCTGCCGATGCTCCGCGGGCACACCGACCAGGTCTGGGGCGTGGCCTTCGCCCCCGACGGCCGGTCGCTGGTGACCGGCTCCTGGGACGGCACCGCGCGGCTCTGGGGCGTGAGCGTGGCGGAGATCGCCCGACGCCGGCTGGTCGCGGCCGACCCCAGCGCCGACGCGAGTGGGCTTCCTGATTCAGGAAGCGTCACGCCGTAAGGCGTACGGCTGCCTCACGCCGTGGCAAGCACCTCGCCGAGCGTCTTCTGGAGCACGGCGCCGCTGGCCTTGAGAGCCTGCATCTCCTTCGGCCAGAGCTCGATCTCGAGCGTCTTCTCAGCACCGGCCCGGCCCACGACCGTCGGCACCGAGAGCGCCACGTCGCGGAGGCCGTAGCACCCCCGCTGGACGGTCGACACCGGCAGCACCCGCTTCGCGTCGAGGGCGATCGCGTGGATCACCTCGGCGATCGACACGCCCACGGCGAAGCCGGCGCCAGTCTTCTTCTTGATCATCTCCGCGCCGCTCGTCTTCGCCCGCTGGAACACGTCGGCGCCGAGCTTCGGCGTGAAGCCCGGAACCTTCTCGAGCGGCAGGCCGGCCACGCTCGCGCTCGACCACACCGGCACCATGCTGTCGCCGTGCTCGCCCAGGATCATCGCCTGCACCTGCGTCGCCGGGCACGCGAGGTTCAGGGCGAGCAGGGCTCGGAAGCGGAGCGTGTCGAGCAGCGTGCCGAGGCCGATCACGCGGCCCTGGGGGAGGTCGAGTTCCTTCTCGGCCAGGTAGGTGAGGAT
>CAXNJC010000221.1:0-3964 GCA_964202525.1 Pirellulales bacterium | reverse complement strand
CTCGCGGCCGTCGCCCGGCAGAAACACCCCCTCGCCCAGGCCCTGGTCGAGGAGTTGGTTCTTCATCTCCTCCTCGGTCTGCACGTAATAGACCGTCTTCTTGCTCCGCACGCGGAACAGCGGGGGCTGGGCCACGTAGACGTGCCCCTCGGCCACGAGCCGATACATCTGCCGGTAGAAAAACGTGAGCAGGAGCGTACGGATGTGCGAACCATCGACGTCGGCGTCGGTCATGATCACGACCTTGTCGTATCGCCGCTTGCCCAGGTCGGCCTCTTCGCCGATTCCGGCACCGATCGCCGAGATCACGCTCCGCACCTCCTCGTTGGCGAGCACCTTGTCGTCGCGGCTCTTGTAGGCATTGATGATCTTGCCGCGGAGGGGAAGGATCGCCTGATACTCGCGGTGCCGGCCGCCTTCGGCCGAGCCGCCAGCGGAGTCACCCTCGACGAGGTAGAGCTCGCACTTCTCCACGTCGCGGCTGGTGCAGTCGCGGAGCTTGCCGGGCAGGCCGCCGCCGGAAAGGGCCCCCTTCCGCTCGCGGAGCAGCTGCTTGGCCTTCTTGGCCGCCTCGCGGGCCTCGGCCGCGAGCACGCCCTTCTGCACGATCGCCTTGGCGCTCTTGGGATTCTCCTCGAGGTACTTCGCGAGGAAATCGCCGACGGCCGAGTTGATGATCCCCTCGACCTCGCCGTTGCCGAGCTTGGTCTTCGTCTGGCCCTCGAACTGCGGATGCGGCACGCGGACGCTGATCACCGCCGTGAGGCCCTCGCGGACGTCCTCGCCGGTGGGCACGAGATCCTTGTAGATCCCGCTCTTCTTGCCGTAGGCGTTGAGCGCCCGCGTCAGCGCCGCGCGGAAGCCCGAGACGTGCGTGCCCCCCTCGGTGGTCGAGATGTTGTTGACATAGCTGTGGAGGCTCTCGGTGTATTCGCCGGTGTACTGCAGGGCGATGTCCCAGCTCACGCCGTCGCCCGAGCCCTTGATCGTGATCACGTCGGCGTGGATCGCGTCGCTCGCCTTGTTGAGGTGCTCGACGAACTCCTCCACGCCCCGCTCGTAGAAGTAGTCCTCGGTGTTGCCGCTGGCGGCGTCGGTGAACGTGATCCGCACGCCCGAGTTGAGGAACGCGAGCTCGCGGAGCCGGCGGGAGAGGATGTCCCAGGAGAACTTCGTCTGCGGGAAGATCTGCGGGTCAGGCTTGAAGGTGGTCTTCGTGCCGGTCCGCGTGGTGGTGCCCATCTTGCGCACCGGGCCGGTCGGCTCGCCCCGCTGGTACTCCTGCTGCCAGACGTGCCCCTCGCGGGACACCTCGACCTCGCACCACTCGGAGAGGAAGTTGACGACCGTCACGCCCACGCCGTGGAGGCCGCCAGAGGTCTGGTAGGCACCCTTCTCGAACTTCCCGCCGAACTTCAGGACCGTCATCACCCCCTCGAGGGTGGAGACGTCCCGCTCCATCTCCTCCGAAAGCTGCGGATGGCGATCGGTCGGAATGCCGCGGCCGTCGTCCTCGACCGTCACGCTGCCGTCGACGTTGACCGTCACGCTCACGTGCTTGGCGTGGCCCGCCATGCACTCGTCGATCGAGTTGTCGACCACCTCGTAGACGAGGTGGTGCAGGCCGCGGGAGGTGTTGTCGCCGATGTACATGCCGAACCGCTCGCGGACGTGCTCGCGGTCGGAGAGGTGCTTGAGGTCGGCCGACGTGTAGTCCTGCTGGGTTTTTTCAGCCATGGGCTCAATCTCCTGGCGGCGAGTGTGCGGGGGAAATGTCAGGTGGTGCGGCCGGCGTCGGCGAGGAGCCGGCAGCGGATGTCGGAGATGCCGACCGTCGGCAGGGCCGTGCGGAGTCCGGCGATGATCGACTGCTTTTGGAAGCCGAACTCCTGGACGTGGGCGGAGTGGCTCACGAACACCTCCAGCACACCCCGCCGGACGAGCCCGGGCCGCGAGGCCGAGCGGAGCGGTTCGGGCACCACGTCGCGCCAGGCGGTCTCGAGGGCCGTGCTCGCCTGCTCGCGGTCGTAGCCGGTGCGTGCCATGAGCCGGGCGACGACCCGCCCGATCGACACGGGTCCGGGAGGGGTATCGCGACGACGGTGATTCGCAGTCATGAAAATGCCGCCGCCCACGCTAGTCGGCCGCCAGCGGCATGATGACGTAGCCGTAGCCGTCGTCCGTGGAGCAGACACAGGCGCTCTGCGCGTCGGTCAGTTCCACGGTCACGGCCGCGGCCGGATCGAGCACCCGGAGAAAGTCCGACATGAACCGCGGATCGAGCTTGATCCGCACGGTCGACCCGGCATGATCGATCGGAAGTTCCACCCGACTCTCGCCGCTCTCGGCCGAGCGGCCCGCGAGTACGAGCTGCCCCGGCTCGAACGAGAAGTCGACGCCCTTCGACTGCTCGCTGGTCACGATCGCGGCCTGCCTCACCGCCGCCAAGAGCGGGCCGGCGACCAGCTGCACGCGAATCGCCTCGGGCCGGTCCGGAAACACGTCGCGCCACCGCGGAAATCGTCCGTCGACGAGCCGTGCCGAGATCGTCGTGCCCGCGGTCTTCACCAGGATCTCGCTGCCCCGCACCGCGACGTGCACCGGCTGGTCGGCCCCGCCGAGACAGCGTTCGATGAGCTGCATGGCCCGCGACGGCACGATCGGCGGCGTGTCGACCGCGGCGCCTCCCTTCGCCTCCGCGGGCCCCTGCATCTTCGCGAGCCGACGGCCATCGGTGCCGACGGCGATCACCCCGGGCGGCGTAAACTCGACCAGCACACCACCGAGCGCGTAGCGGCTCGATTCGCTGTCGGTCGCGAACACCGTCCGGCGGACGAGTTCCCGCATCAGCGGCGTCGCCACCTCGAACGTCCCCCCTTCGGGAAACGTCGGCACCTGGGGAAACTCGAGCGGATCCTCGGCGGGAAGCCGAAACTCGCTTCGCGGGGCCTTCACCACCGTGGCTGACCCGTCCGACGAGATGTCGAACACGGTTCCGGAGGCGGTTTCGCGCACGATCGCCATCAGGCGACCGCTCGGCAGGAGAACGGCTCCCGGAGCCTGCACCTCGACGCCGTCCACCTCCACGCGGATGCCGACCTCCAGATCGGTGGCCGACAGCACGACCCCCGACGTGGCGGCCTCCATCCGGACGTTCGTGAGCACCGGCTTGGGGGATCGGGACGGGACGACGGCGGCCGCGCTTTGCAACGCGGCGAGAAGCGATTCCTTAGGGCAGCGAATCTTCATCGAGGGGGGCGTTCCTGGAAGCCCGGATGAGGTGGCGAAGAACCCAGCATTCTACCCGAAAAGGGAGTGGCTGGAATGGCCTGGATCACGCCGTGCCGTGGGGTTTTCGGGGCCTCCCCGGCTCCTGCTTCCTGATCTGAAAGAAGGATGAAAGACAACAGCAGGAACAAGGAATCGGACCAGGAGTAAGGCACCGTTCCAAAGCGTCGCATCGCGGCCGGGTTCGGCGACGATCGACGGCGTCACGATCGGATCGAAAGTGATTCCGATGGGGTGCGCAAGAGCGTGCACAACCTGACGCTGGCGTGTCGCGTCGACGTGATGCACGGGTCGGCGGAGTGGCGGTCGCCGGCCGGCCAGCCGCCCGCTCCTGTCGGCTCGCCCGGGGTTGGTCGTCGCGGTGATGATCGTCGGACCGTCATTCCGGCCGGTGCCATCCACCCCTCGCGGAACCGACGGCGATTCGACAGCGGGTCATGCCGGCCGCGAGCGTCCCTGCGGGCGGTCGAGGGCGGCAAGCACGTCGCGGACGTCGGCGGCGAGGGAGGGGTCGTTCCGGAGCCGGTGTTCGATGTTCCTCACGCTGCGCATCGCGGTGGTGTGGTCGCGGCCCCCGAACGCCAGGCCGATGACGTCGTGACTCAGTCCCGTACAGATGCGGGCCACGTACATGGCGATGCAGCGGCTGCGGACGACGCCTCGCTGACGGCAGTGG
>CAXNJC010000220.1:0-3968 GCA_964202525.1 Pirellulales bacterium | reverse complement strand
CACGCCCGTCGATCGCGGCGTGTATGTGAACATGGAAGGCTTCTATCTCCAGGAGGGGCATGCGAAGCCCGTCGACGGCGTCACGGTCCGCCCGCGCGAGAAGGCTGCCGGCGTTGCCGGCCACGTCCCCTTGCCGCCCGAGCAACGCGAGGTGACGGCCATTCTCGTGGAGACGATCTCGCAGCCGGGGCTGCCCGCCGAACTGGCCGCCATGGCGCTGCGGACGCGGATCAACGAGGGACGCGATGGCCAGGCGGCCGAACCGATCCGGGAGATCAGCGTGCTGCTCGGGCTGTTCGTCAGGCCACTGGAGCTGCTGCTACTGCTCGTGACCACGCTCGTGGTGATCGTGTCGGCGATCGGGATCCTGGTGAGCATGGTCGGCTCGTCGCTCGAGCGGAGCCGCGACGTGGCCGTGATGCGGGCCCTCGGCGCCCGCCGCAGCCAGGTGCTCGCCACCGTCCTGATCGAGGCCGTCATCCTCGCCCTGGGAGGCGGCCTCCTCGGCTGGGTGCTCGGCCACGCCATCGTGGCGGCGATCGGACCGATGATCACGACCAACGCCGGCGTGTCGGCCACGTTCTTCTCGGCCGCCCCGACCGCCGAGCTGCTGCTCGTGCCGTTCCTGATCCTGCTGGCGATCCTCGCGGCCCTCCTGCCGGCCCTGGCCGCCTACCGCACCGACGTCGCCAAGTGGCTGGGCTGACGTTTCTCCCCTCCCATCCCACCCGCTACGATGACGGTATGAGGAACCTCCTGCCCGGATGCGTCGCGGTGCTGGCGGCCCTGGCCGCGTCGGCCTCGGCGGTCGCCTGCCCGTTCTGCTCGGCGGTGTCGCTGACGTTCTCGCAGGAGATCGCGCAGAGCCAGGCCGCGGTGATCGCCCGGCTGGTGGAGCCGCCGCCGGCGTCGGCACTCGCGCCCACCGCCGACGGGCCGCTCCCCAAGGGGAAGTTCGAGGTCGTCGAGGTCCTCAAGGGGAGCGAGCTCGTCGCCGAGGCCGGCCTCACCGGGGGCGACGCGAAGCCGATCGAGACGATCATGCTGGACGAGAAGCCCGTCGGCACGCTGTTCCTCCTGATGGGCGTCGAACCGCCGAACCTCGTCTGGTCGAGTCCCGTCCTGGCGGGCGACCGGGCGGTCGCCTACCTGCGCAGGATCCAAAGCCTGCCCGAGACGGGCCCCGAGCGGCTCGCCTTCTTCCAGGAGCATCTCGAGGACGAGGACGACACCCTCGCCCGCGACGCCTACGACGAGTTCGCCATCGCTCCGTATGCCGACGTCAAGGCCCTGAAGGAGAAGATGAACCCGGCGCAGCTGCTCGCGTGGATCGAGAACCCGAAGGTGCAGGCCAACCGCCGCCGGCTCTACGCCACGATGCTCGGCGTCTGCGGCTCCGGCGACGACGCAGCGCGGATCGGCAGGATCCTGTCGGGCGAGGACCTCACGCCCGAGCAGCTCGAGGCCCGCAGCGGGCTCGACGCCCTGATCGCCTGCTACGTGGCGCTCGAAGGGCCGAAGGCACTCGACGTCGTCGACCGGCTGTTTCTCGACCGCAAGGATCGCGAGGTTCCATTCACGGAGACCTACTCGGCGGTGATGGCGCTGCGGTTTCTCGGCGAGGAGTCGGACCTCGTCCCCCGCGACCGTGTGCTCCAATCGCTGCGGCTGCTTCTCGCGGAGCCGAAGCTCGCCGACCTCGTGATCGCCGACCTCGCCCGCTGGCAGGACTGGTCGGTCGTCGACCGGTTGGTGACGCTCTTCAAAGAGGCCAAGGCCGACAACATCTTCGTCCGCGAGCCGGTGGTGAACTATCTCCGGGCCTGCCCGCTGCCGGAGGCCGCGGCCGCCGTCGCGGAACTGGAGACGATCGACCCCGAGGCCGTCCGCCGGGCGGCGACGCTGGCGGGGATCGCCGGACTCGTCGCGTCGGGCTCGGCGGCACCGGAGGTGGATCCAGACGACAACTCCGGCCGCGACCAGCGCCTGCCTGCCGCGGCGGCCGCCGCGGAGCCGGCTGCGACGATCAGCGTCGCGCCCGTGCTCGCCGACGACGAGGCCACCGACGCCGAGCCCGGCCATGACCCAGCCGCGCGGCCGGCGCAAGCAGCTCCCCCCGCCGCGCCGCCCCGCGGCTGGTGGAAGTGGATCGTCTGGGGAGGCGTGGTCACGGCGATCGCGCTGGCCTCCCGGGCGGCGATGCGGCCGACGACCGGCGGAAACCGCTGAGTTCACCATGGGAACCAGCCTGTTCGACGCGCCGTCGCAGTCCGCTCGCGGAGACCGACGGCCCCGCGACGAGGGCGACGGCTACCGGGCGGTCTCCGGCACCGCGATCGCCGCCATCGCCGTGGCGGCGGTGTCACCGGTGGCCTTCTTCGGCTGGTGGCTCACGGCGGTGCCGTTCATCGGCGCGGTGCTCGCGGCAATCGCGCTCAAGGACATCGCCGCCCGGCACCCCATGCTGACCGGCCGGCCCCTGGCCCTCGTGGCGCTCGTGGTGTCGCTGGCCGCCCTGGCGGCGAGCGGCGTCAGCCACGCCTACGAATACGCGACCGAGCTGCCGGAAGGATTCGCGCGGCTCTCGTATGCCGACCTGCAGCCAGCCGAAGGCGAGCCCGCCACGAGCGTGCCGGAGTCGGCGCGGCAGATGGACGGCCGCGACGTCTTGCTCAAGGGCTACATCTATCCGGGCACGCAGCAGCACGGGCTCGTGCAGTTCCTCCTCGTCCGCGACCAGGGCGACTGCTGCTTCGGCGGCAATCCCAAGATCACCGACCGCGTGCTCGTGAATCTCGCCGCGCCGGAGGGTATCGACTTCACGCAGCACCTCGTGAAGATCGCCGGAAAGTTTCGCATCGAGCCCATGGGCTTCGCGGCGGGCGCGGAAGGAGGCGTGCTCTACCACCTCGACGCGGGGCGGATGCGGTGACATGACCCACGCGCTCCTCCACCGGGCGGCCTGTCTGGTCGCGACCGCGGTCGCGATCGGCTGCGGCCGCCCCGACTCCGGACTGTCCGGGGCTCCGGCCGCCGCCGTGACCCGATCGACCTCCGCCCCCCTCCGCGAGATCACGTTCGACGACATCAAGCTCGACATGCAGAAGGACGAGCCCTTCGAGCCGGGACGGCTCACGGACCGTGTCCGCGAGCTGGAGCGGCAGCGGGTGCGGATCCGCGGCTACATCCTCCCGAGCTTCCAGCAGTCGGGGCTCACGCAGTTCGTGCTCGTGCGCGACAATCAGGAGTGCTGCTTCGGCCCGGGGGCGGCGCTCCACGACTGCGTGGTGGTGCGAATGCGGCCCGGCACGTCGGCCGAGTTCTCGATCCGGCCGGTGGCGGTCGAGGGGTTGTTTCGCGTGCAGGAACTCCGCGGCCCCGACGGCCGGCACCTGGCGATCTACGCGCTCGACGGCGAGCGGGTGCGGTAGCCGGCCGCACGCTGGCTGGCGAGCCCGGGCGGCTGATACGATCCGGGCATCCCGGCGCCCATCGGGCGGCGTGTCGTGCCTTCTCCCGCGGACCAGCCTCGATGCATCTCTTCAACCCTGAGTCGTGGTACTGGCTCTACGACATCCCCCAGTTCCGTCTGTCGCTCCTCTTTATCGCGGCGTTCGTCGGCTTCTACTGGGTCGGCTCGATCGTGGTCCGGCCGATCCTCCGGCAGTTCGTCAAGTACACGCCCGGGTCGAACGACATCGTCGGCTACGTGCTTTCGTGCTTCTGCGTGTTCTACGGCCTGCTGCTCGGCCTGATCGCGGTCACCGCCTACCAGAACGTGAGCGAGGCCGGGGCCAACGTCACCCGAGAGGCAGCGGCGATCTCGGCCCTGTACGAAGACGTCTCCCGCTACCCCGAACCGCACGGCCAGAATCTCCGCTGGCTGATCCGTGACTACACCCGATACGTGATCAAGTACGCCTGGCCCCTGCAGCAGCAGGGCATGATCCCGGAGGAGGGCACCATCC
>CAXNJC010000219.1:0-3973 GCA_964202525.1 Pirellulales bacterium | reverse complement strand
ATCAACAGCGGCGTGCAGCGGATCTACGTACTCACCCAGTTCAACTCGGTCAGCCTCCACCGTCACATCCGCCGGACCTACACCTTCGACCCGTTCAGCGGCGGTTTCGTCGAGATTCTGGCCGCCCAGCAGACGCTCGACAGCCCAGGGTGGTATCAGGGCACGGCCGACGCGGTGCGGCAGAACCTCCGCTACCTCCAGCAGCCCGACATCCGGCACGTGCTGATCCTCTCCGGCGACCAGCTCTACCGCATGAACTACGCCGACATGCTGGCGACCCACATGGCCCATAAGGCCGACGTGACGATCGCAGGCATTCCGGTGAACGACGAGGCCGCCTCGGCCCTGGGGATCATGCGGCTCGACGGCGAGGGACGTGTGGAGGGCTTTTTGGAGAAGCCCCAGACGGCACGGGAGTTGGAGATGATGCGGACCGATCCGGGGTGGATCGAGGCGCAAGGGATCCCAGCCCAGGGCCGCTCCCTGATGGCGAGCATGGGCATCTACCTCTTCGACCGCGACTGCCTGCTCGACCTGCTGACCAAGACCGACTACCAGGATTTCGGCAAGGAGGTGTTTCCGGCGGCGATCCGCGCGAAGCGGGTGCAGCTCCACCCCTTCGACGGCTACTGGGAGGACATCGGCACGATCCGCTCGTACTTCCAGTGCAACCGGGATCTCGCGAGCACCGCCCCGCCGTTCGACCTCGTCAACGCGGAGGCGCCGATCTATTCCCGCGGCCGCTTCCTGCCGCCGTCGCGATTCGGCGGAGCGAGCATCCGCAACAGCCTGATTTCGGACGGCTGCGTGATCGAGGCCGGGGCCGTCATCGAAAACAGCGTGATCGGGTTGCGGTGCCGCATCGGCCGCAACGTCGTGATCCGCGACTCGGTCGTGCTGGGCAACGACTTCTACGAGACCGATCACAGCCTGGCCGACGACGCCGCCCGCGGCCTGCCGCCCCTCGGGATCGGCGATGACACGATCATCGCGGGGGCGATCGTCGACAAGAACGCCCGCATCGGGCGCCGGGCGCGGATCGTCAACGAACACGCCTGGGTCGACACCGCCGACGACCCGCGATTCACGGTCCGCGACGGCATCGCCGTCGTTCCGAAGGATGCCGTCGTCCCCGACGGCTGGTCTCCGGAACCCGGCTTCGTGAAGCCGACCTGACCGAGCGGCCGGGCCCGGGGGCCCTACCGGGGCGTCCGCTGCCGCCAGCCGGGCGTCTCCGTCAGCAGGGGCACCACGACGCTCACGGCCGGCACGTCGACGGGCTGCTCCGCGGACGCTGTCTCGGCCGAAGGTTCGCTCGCCGGGGCCTCCGGTTCGCGGGGTTCCGGCTCGGACCCGAAGTCGGGCACCACGGCCCACGGGTCTCGGAACTGCGATGCGGCGTCCTGGGGCTCCTCCCCCGCGACGACCACGAGCACGCTGCGGGCTTCGGCCGGCTCGACCGGGGCCTCCGCGGCTGCGACGGTCACCGCATCCGGGGCCGGCGTCGGTGTCCCGACGCGGTGCACCAGCCCGTCCGCGCTGCGATCGCCGCCGTCGTGGCGGACGATCGGCGGCCAGGGCCTCGGGGCGGCACCCAGCGGCAGGATGCCATTGCTGCGGGCCCGGAAGTTGTTCTGGGGCACCGACCCGTTGGGCACCGGCCCCGAGTAGTCGTACGGGTCCGGGCACATCGTGCATCCGGCGAGCATCACGATCCCCGCCCCGGCGAGGCATCGGGCCACGGCGATTCCGGCGAAACGACCCATCGAACCCCCCGGCACATCCCCCGAGCCGGAGGTGCCGGTCGCTCCGGCGCAGCCCGCCAGCGGCTGTTCCCCTCCCCCACGACCCAACCATGTCATCGGATCGTCGCGACCGGCATCTTCAGAAAAACCGCCCCTCAGAGCTCGACGCCGAGATCGGACATCAGGACCTTCATGTCGTCCCACACGTCTCGTTTCGCGTTGGGATTCCGCAGCAGGTACGACGGGTGGTAGGTGCAGATCACCTTGGCCGTGCCATAGCGGAACCAGCGCTTCCGGAGCCGCCCGATCGTCTCGGTGGTCTGGAGGAGAGCCTGGGCGGCGGTCGTGCCAAGGCAGCAGATGTACTCCGGAGCGATGATCTCGAACTGCCGTTCGAAATAGCCCCGGCAGTGCGTTACCTCGTCGGGGCCGGGCGTCCTGTTGCCCGGCGGCCGGCACTTGAGCACGTTGAGAATGTAGACGTCGTCCCGGCGCAACTGGCAGGCTTCGATGATCCGGGTGAGCAGCTCGCCGGCCCGGCCGACGAACGGCACCCCGGACGCGTCCTCGTCGGCCCCCGGAGCCTCGCCGAAGAAGCAGATCCGTGCGTCGGACCGGCCGGTGCCGAACACCGTCTGGGTGCGGGTCGCCGCCAGCTCGCCGCAGCGGGTGCAGCCGGCGACCTCCGCGGCGATCACCGCGAGCGCGGCGTCGCGCGACCCCGTCGACGGCGCCTCCCTGGCCAAGGCCGGCATCGACAACGGCGCTGCCTGGGGAGCCACGCCCGGGCCGCTCCCCACGGGAATCTGCAGAACCCCGGCCGCCGCGAGGCTCTCGAGCCGTTGCCGCAGCGCCCGCGCGTCGCCCGTCTCCATCGTCAGAGTGCGCGGCGGTGCCGCTTCGGACCGCGGCCCTTGCCGAGGATCGCCGCCGCGGGCGGTCGCTTGGGTGGCTCGTCAGCCGGGGGCGACGACTCCGCCGCCGCCTTCTGGAACCCACCGGTCGGCACGTGCTCGACGGGAGCCGGCTTCGGGCGGCGGTCGAAGGCCTCGAAACCCTCGATCTCGTCGCGGCCGAGGAGCCGCTCGATGCGCATCTCGATGCGCGTCAACTGCGGCCCCTCCTCGGGCGCGACGAACGTGAACGCGATCCCTTCCCGGCCCATCCGGCCGGTGCGGCCCACGCGGTGCACGTAGTCGTCGCAGAACTCGGGAATGTCGTAGTTGACGATGTGAGACACGCTCGACACGTCGATTCCGCGGCCGACCACGTCGGTCGCCACGAGAATCCGCGTGCTGCCTTCGCGAAACTGCCGCATCACCCGGTCCCGTACGCTCTGCGAAAGGTCGCCGTGGATGCAGGCGACATCGTCTTCCGCCGACCGATCGCGGCTGCGGCTCCGGCGCCGTGCCAGCCGCTCGTAGACCTTGTCGGTGCCCCGCTTCGTGCGACAGAAGACGATCACCTGCCGCGGATTCTCGCGGTCGAGCAGCCGCTCCAGCAGGTCGAACTTCCTCGTCGGATCGACGGTGAAGTACCGCTGCTCGATGGTCTCCACGGCCAGCTCGTTGGTGGAGAAGTCCATGATCTCCGGATCCCGCATGTACCGCGTCGCCAGCTTCTGCACCAGCGGGGGAACGGTGGCGGACAGCAGCAGCGTCTGGCGGCTCTCGGGGCAGCGGCGGAGGATCTTCTCGATGTCGGGCCGAAAGCCGATGTCGAGCATGCGATCGGCCTCGTCGAGCGTGACGATGTCGAGCGCCGAGAGCGACAGCGTGCCGCGGCTCATGTGGTCGATCACGCGGCCGGGCGTTCCGACGACCACCGCCGGGTGCCGCGCCAGCTTGTCGATCTGCCCCTTGATCGGCTTGCCGCCGTACACGGCCACGCAGTGGATCTTCGTGCCGTGGGCGAGCTTCTCGAACTCGTCCTTCACCTGAACGGCGAGTTCGCGCGTGGGCACGAGCACCAGCGCCCGCGGTCCGCCCGCGCGGCCCGGCTGCATCATCCGCTCGAGAATCGGAAGCACGAACGAGGCCGTCTTGCCGGTGCCGGTGCGGGCCTGGCCAAGCACGTCAACGCCGGTGAGCGCTCGCGGAATCAGCCCCGCCTGCACGGGCGTGGGCGACGTGTATCCCGCTCGATCGACGGCAGCGAGTGTCGCCGCAGAGAGCCCCAGGGAGCGAAAGTCCCCGACATGCAGCGGGCCGCTCGCGCCGCCTGCCGCC
>CAXNJC010000218.1:0-3982 GCA_964202525.1 Pirellulales bacterium | reverse complement strand
CGAGCGCCCCGGCGACCTGCCGCACGCTCGGCACCAGGTCGCCCGGCCGGAGCCGACCGCCGGCCACAAGCGCCTCCACCTGGTCAATGAGCTGCCGGTAGATCGGCACTCCCGAAGAGGCGTGGACGACGAACAGCGGCTCGGAGCGGGGCATGGCGGAGGCCCGGAATCGCCAGATGACTTGTGTATTACTACACTAATACACTAGGCCCGGGCGGCGGTCAAGACAGGCGCTCGCACGCGGCCAGCGGCGCGAGCCTCGCGGCCGCGATGCCGGACGACCGCCGGCTTGCACGGACAGGGTGGGCGGCCACAATAAATCCGCTCGATCGAGCCAGGGCGTGATGGCCGCAGCGGCGCGGCGACTCATCCCCGGCATCCCCCACAGGTCACGTCTCAACTCATGCCTCGCGCACTGCGGCCGACTGGCGTGGCTCTCGTGACGGCGCTCCTGCTCGGGTCACTGGCGGCGACGTGCCCCGCTCGCGCCGCCGTCGCGTGGAACGAGGCAGTGGCGGGCGACCTCTCATCGGACCCGCTCGCACCCACTGTCGTCGGTTTTTCCAGCGGGGCGAACGTGGTCAGCGGATCGCTGTCGCAGCCCGGAGGAGACCTGCGGGACTTCCTTACCTTCACGCTCGGCCCCGACCAGTTCCTGACGGGACTCGTGCTCGACGCGCTGGTCGCCGACGGCGCCGGCTTCCAGGGGATCAACTCCGGGAGCGCCAGTTTCGTGCCCGACGCGGACACGGCGGGCAGCTTTCTCGGCCTCGAGTTCGTCGACGGAACGTCCGTCGGGGCGGACATGCTGCCGGCGCTTGCGAGCGGCCTGTTCGGCAGCACCGGCTTCAGCCTTCCGCTCGGCCCGGGGACCTACACCTACGTGATCCAGGAGGTGACGCCGGGGCAGGCGTCGGCCTACCAGCTGAACTTTCAGGTGGTGCCCGAACCGCGGGTGGCCGGCTGGCTGTGCCTCCCCGCGATCGCGGTTGTCGTCTGCCGCTGGAGCCGCGCCATCAAAACGCGGTGAACGAGCGGGCGACGAAGGTGTTCCACGGCCCCACGCCCACGACCGTCGGGCTGTCGTACGAGTCGGCGAAGGGCGGATCGTCGGTGGGCTGGCCGCGGTAGGGCGAGAAGGCCACCCGGTCGCCGTGCACCCGCGTGAGGCGGGCCCGTTCCGCCTCCACCGTCCGGTGATCGGCTTGAACCAGCGCCCCGAATGCTTGCCGCGTCCGCCGCGAGTCCCGCGCGGCCCGCTCCACGGCGGCCCGCTTCGCCTCCAGGTCGGCGAGCCGCGCGGTGAGATCGGCCGCCGAGAGGTCGAGCACGCTCGGCACGTCGACGAGCAGCTCCGCCCGCCGGTCGTCGGCCATCACCGCCAGATAGCGGCCGAGCCAGTCGCGGGCCTCGCGCGCGGCGGCGCTGTCGAGCACGCTGAGCTTGTCGTCGAGCTGGTCGAGCAGGTACTCCAGTTCATAGGAGCTCATCGAGGCGACCCGTGCCGCGAGGTCGGCCTTGATGCCGCGGACGCGGTCGGCGGAGTAGACGGGCTGGGCGGCGAGCCATTCGTCGAGCTCGTGCATGGCCCGCCGCCAGCGGCTGCTCGCGAGCACCTCCGCGCGACGGCGGGCTTCGTCGTGCTCGTCGGAGTCGGCCAACGCCTTCGCGGACGCCGCGGCATCGGCCGGGGGCTGCGGGGCGGGGGCGGCCCCTGCGAGCAGCGCCACACCCGCAGCCGCGGCGCCGAGCAGGCACACTCCGCGAATCGACGTGCCGGTGGAAGCCATGATCACCCTTTCCACACCGTGCCGCCCGACACCGAAACTCTACGGACGGCGTTCAGGCAGCCGGCGGCCGCACGACGGCGGGCGCGACGAACTCCGGGTATCCGGCGGGAAGGTCCGCGAGACACCTTCGCACATCGGCGGCCCGGCGAGGGGGCACGGGCAGCCCCGAGCCCTGCGTGGTGCAGCCCGCATCGCTCACGCGATTGCGGCTTCCTGAGAGCCTGCACTCAGCGAGGGGCTGCCCGTGCCCCGAGAGCCGGCGTCGCTGGTCGAGCGAAGCCAGGATGGCGAAGCGAGAGCAGCGCCGAGTGACGCGAAGGGCAGGATGCCCGTAGCGAACGTCCGGCGACGGGGCACGGGAAGCCCCGAGCCCCGCATGGTGCAGCCCGCATCGCTCACGCGATTGCGGCTTCCTGAAACCGGGGCGTCAGACGAGGCCCTGCCGCTTGCGGCCGATCCAGAAGAGCCCGAGGAGCGTGACGAGCGACGCCGCCACGAGCGGATGGCTCCAGAGCTGCAGCCGCCGCACCGAGGGCGGCGGATCGGGCAGGGCGGCGAGCGACTCCACGAGCCCGGCGATCTCGTCGGGCCGCACCACCTTGCCGCGGGTCACCTGCGCGATCTCGGCGAGCACCTCGGGCCGGGCCGCCTTGCCGATGCCCTCCTCGGCCGAGCCCTGCACGAACATCGAGGCCTCGAGCGTGTCGCCCGTCTCCTTGCAGGCGAGCACGAGCTCGTGCTTCCCGGGCTCCGTCGGCGTGAACGTGGCCGCGAACACGCCCCACTCGCCGTCGCCACCGGGGGGCGCAAATCGCACCGTCTCGACGGCGCCCGAGGGCGCCGTGATGCGGGCCGTCACCTCGCCGCGGGAGAGCGGCTCGCCGCTCGGCTCCGTGACCCGGGCATCGATCGCGAGCGTCTGCCCGAGCTGCGGCTGCTCCGGCGCGAAGGAGAGGCTCATCCGCTCACCGCGGGCCATGTTACGGCGGTAGGCCATCCAGCGAACCACCTGGCCCCAGAACCGGTAGTGGTATTTGTCCTCCACACCTTTCCGCCACCGCCACGCGCCGTCGGTGGCCATGTAGAGCACCTTGCCCGCGCCGAACGACCGGGTCACGAGCAGCGGGATGCGGCCGTATTCGTTGGTGGCGTCCTCATGGACCGCGAGCACCTCGCTGCCCGCCTTGGCGCGAAGCACGGGGCCGTGCCACTGGCCGCCCGGCAGGCTCTCCCACACAGCCAGGTTCTCCGCACCGCCGTCGGCGAGCTTCGTGAGCAGGCTCTTGCGGCCCGCCTCGGTGAGCACGAGCCGCCGCGGGCCGTCGCTGGCCATGCCGTCGGGCCGCGCCGGGTCGATCACCACGGGGCAGAGCTCCTCGAGCGCCGTGCCGGAGAGCGACGCCTGCTCGCCGCGCCAGCCCGGCATGAACACGAGGCCGCTCGCCTGAAACTCCACGAGGCCCTTCAGCAGCCGGCAGTCCTCGTCGGTGAGCTGCCCCTCGCCCACGCCCACGTCGCCGAGAAACACGACGTCGTACTTCGAGAGCTCGTCGAGGCCGGAGGGGAACTTCTGGATGTAGTCCTTGGTGCCGCCGCCCCGCTTGGAGAGGCCCGGCTGGAAGAGCAGGCACGAGACCTCGACGCCCGGATCGCGGGAGAGGGCGTTGCGGAGGTAGCGGTATTCCCACCGCGGCACGCTCTCCACCACGAGCACCTTGAGGTTCTCCTGGCGGATCGCGATCGGCGCCGTCCGCTGGTTGTTGTCGGGCAGGATCTCGCCCGGCTCGACCGGGATCGCGAGCGTGACCGTGTAGTCGCCCACGGCCGGCGGCGTCCAGTAGATCCAGTCGGTGACCGTCGCCATCGGCGGGAGGCGAACCTCCTTCACGAGCTTCTCGCCGGTGCTGGTGGCGAGCGTGGCCACCACCACCCGCTCGGTCGGCAGCGAGGAGACGACGGTGAAGGGCACGCGGACCGGCTTGCCCGCCACGCCCATGGTGGGGCAGTCGAGGCTCGTGAGGTCGAGGTCGGGAAGCTTCGTGGGGCTGCCGGCAGGCACCGCGTAGACCGGCACCTGCGCGAGCCTGAGCGCCTGCGCGGCGTCGAGCGGCGGCCGGCCCTTGTTCCAGTCGCCGTCGCTGGCGAGCACCACGGCGCGGAGCGCGGCGAACCGCTCGGCGATCGTCGCGAGC
>CAXNJC010000217.1:0-3984 GCA_964202525.1 Pirellulales bacterium | reverse complement strand
CGCGGCGGAGCCGGGTGCCTCGAGCAGCACCAGGGCCTGCCCCACCTTCACGGTGTCACCCTTCTTCACGAGCACCTTCGCCACGAGGCCACCCGGAGGGCACGGCACCTCGATCACCGCCTTGTCGGTCTCGACCTCGAGCAGCGCCTGGCCAGGCTTCACCACGTCGCCCTCCGCCACGAAGACGGTCACGACGTCCCCCGACGCGATGTTCTCGCCGAGGTCGGGAAGCTTGAATTCGGTCGCCATGATTTCGTTCCGCGGAGGGATGGGATGTGGGGTCGAGAGGGGATGGAGGTCGGGGAGCCGGTGATTCAGGCCGAGGCAGGGTCGACCTTGGCCGGATCGACGCCGAGCCGGGCGATTGCTTCGGCGACGACGTGGGTGCCGACGGCGCCAGTGGACGCCAGCCGCGACAGCACGCCGACGGCGATGCACTCCGCATCGACCTCGAAGTGCCTCCGCAGCTTCCCGCGGAGCTCGCTGCGGCCGAAGCCGTCGGTGCCGAGCACGAACAGGCCGCCGGGAACCCACGGATCGAGCTGCTCGGGCACTGCCCGCACGTGGTCGCTGGCGGCCACGTACACCCCGTCGGTACTGGCGAGCACCTCCTCGAGGTAGCTGACCTTGGGCAACGCGTCTGGGTGGAGCATGTTCCAGCGGCGACATTCCTGGGCCTCGCGCCGCAGCTCCTTCCAGCTCGTCACGCTCCACACCGTGCTCGCCACGCCCCAGTGCTCGGCCAGCAGGTCCGCCGCCCGCAGCACCTCGCGGAGAATCGTGCCCGACCCGAACAGGTTCACGTGCGGAAGCGACTTGGCGACGGGCGTGCCCGACGCGGGCACGTCCTTCAGCCGGTACATGCCCTTGAGGATGCCCGCCTCGCAGCCGGGGGGCATGTGGGGCATCTCGTAGTTCTCGTTGTAGACGGTGATGTAGTAGATCCAGTCCTCGCCCTTGGCATACATCCGCTCGAGGCCGTCGAGCATGATCACCGTCGCCTCGTAGACGAATGCCGGGTCGTAGGCCTTCACGGTCGGATAGGCCATCGCGAACAGCTGGCTGTGGCCGTCCTGATGCTGCAGGCCCTCGCCGTTGAGGGTCGTCCGGCCGGCGGTGCCGCCGAGCAGGAAGCCCCGAGCACGAATGTCACCCGCGGCCCAGATCAGGTCGCCGATCCGCTGGAACCCGAACATCGAGTAGTAGATGAACATCGGGATCATCGGCACGCCGTGGCTGGCGTAGGCCGTGCCGGCGGCGATGAAGCTCGACATGCTGCCCGCCTCGGTAATGCCCTCTTCGAGGATCTGGCCGTCCTTCGCCTCGCGGTAGTAGAGCAGCTGATCCGAGTCGACCGGCTCGTAGAGCTGGCCGGTGTGCGCGTAGATCCCGCACTGCTTGAACAGCGGGTCCATGCCGAAGGTGCGCGACTCGTCGGGCACGATCGGCACGATGTACTTGCCGATACGCTTGTCCTTCAGGAGCGATGCCATGAGCGTGACGACGCCCGTCGTGGTGGAGACCTCCCGGCCCGCGCTCTTCTCGATGAAGCCCAGGTAGTCGGCCAGGGGCGGCGTCTCCAGAAGCGGCGACTGCTTCGGCCGGCTCGGCACGTAGCCCCCGAGGGCCTCGCGCCGCTCCCGCAGGTAGCGCATCTCCTCGGAATCCTCCGGCGGCTTGTAGAACGGCGCCTTGGCCACCTCGTCGTCGGAGATCGGGATCCCGAACCGCGAGCGGAAGGCCCGCAGTTCGTCCTCGTTGAGCTTCTTCTGCTGGTGAGTGACGTTGCGACCCTCGCCCACCTCGCCGAGCCCGTAGCCCTTGATCGTCTTGGCGATGATCACGGTCGGCTTGCCGTGACACTGCATCGCCGCGGCGTAGGCGGCATAGACCTTCTCGGGGTCGTGTCCGCCACGCTTGAGCTTCTTGAGTTTCTCGTCCGACAGGTGGGCCACCATCTCCAGGAGCTTCGGGTCGGCGCCGAAGAAGTGGTCGCGGATGTAGCCACCTGGCATGACGACGTATTTCTGGTACTGCCCGTCCACCACCTCGTTCATCCGCTTGACGAGCAGCCCCTCGTCGTCCTTGTCGAGGAGCGGCTCCCAGTCCTCGCCCCAGATCACCTTGATGACGTTCCAGCCGGCGCCGCGGAAGCACCCCTCGAGTTCCTGGATGATCTTGCCGTTGCCGCGGACCGGCCCGTCGAGCCGCTGCAGGTTGCAGTTGATCACGAACACGAGGTTGTCGAGTTGCTCGCGGGCAGCCAGCGAGATCGCCCCGAGCGTCTCCGGCTCGTCGGTCTCACCGTCGCCGATGAAGCACCAGACGTGCTGCCGGCTCGTGTCCTTGATGCCGCGGTCCTGCAGGTACTTGTTGAACCGCGCCTGGTAGATGGCCATGATCGGCCCCAGACCCATCGACACCGTGGGAAACTCCCAGAACTCCGGCATCAGCCAGGGGTGCGGATAGCTCGACAGGCCGCCACCGGGGGCCAGTTCGCGGCGGAAGTTCTCCAGGTGCTGCTCGGTGAGCCGTCCCTCCAGGAAGGCCCGCGCGTAGATACCAGGCGAGGCGTGGCCCTGGAAATAGACCTGGTCGCCGGAAGAGTCGTCGCCGCGACCGCGGATGAAGTGGTTGAGGGCCACCTCGACGAGCGTGGCCGACGAGGCGAAGGTGGAGATGTGGCCGCCGATGCTCTTGTCCTCGCGGTTGGCCCGCACCACCATCGCCATGGCATTCCAGCGGATGATGCTCTTGATCCGCCGCTCGATCTCGCGGTTGCCGGGAAACGGCGGCTGCCGCTCGACCGGAATCGTGTTGATGTAGGGCGTGGTGGCCGAAAACGGGATCGGCACGCCGAGCCGGTAGGCCTCCTGCTCGATCGCCTGCAGGAGATACGCCGCCCGGTCGCCGCCCCGGCTGTTGATCACATAGCGGAGCGAATCGAGCCACTCCCGGGTCTCGGTCGGGTCGGTGTCGACCGCCGACACGCCGTCGGTGATTTCCGGCTGGCCGGTGGCGCTCTCGCTGACTTGGCCGATCGCCATCGGCGCATGCGCACCCCGGGGCAGCGGTGCGGAGCCTCCAGCGAGTACATCGTCCGCGGCGGCGGCGGAGTGATCGAAGGGATTGGCCATGGTCGGCTCCGGGAATTTCGGGTGACTTTTCAGATTATTCGGGTCGTGAGGGGGGCGTCTAGGGCGGTTGCCCGGTAGCCGGGCCCCCGTCCATTCGGCCCGTTCGTGGCCTCAGCGGCCGCCCGACTCGGCTCGCGGCCGGAAAATCTCGGTCGCCACGCCGAAATAGTTCTCGGCGCTGAAGGCGACCGTTTCGCCCAGGGTGGGGTGGGCGTGGATCGTCTCCATCAGGTCGCGGGCCGAGCAGCCCATCTCGATCGCCAAAGTCCCTTCGGCGATCAGTTCCCCGGCTCCGGGGCCCACGATTCCCACGCCGAGCACGGCGTCGGTCTCGGGGTCGACCAGCATCTTGGTCATCCCTTCGATCCGGCCGAGGGCATGGGCACGGCCGCTCGCCGCCCACGGGTAGCGGCTGATCTCCACGGTCCGGCCGGCGGCAGTCGCCTCCTGCTCGGTCAGCCCCGCCCAGGCGATCTCGGGATCGGTGAACACGACCGCCGGGATCGCCCGCGGCGCGAACAGGGCGGGCTCGCCGTGCAGCGCCTCCACCGCCACCTTGCCCTGGTGGCTCGCCCGGTGGGCCAGCATCGGCTCCCCGCACACGTCGCCGATGGCGAGGATGTGCGGATCGGCCGTCCGCTGCCGGTCGTCCACCTCGACGAACCCCTTGGCATTCACCACGGCCTGCGTGTTTTCCAGGCCCAGGCCGTCGGAGTTGGGCCGCCGACCGACCGCCACGAGCACGCGGGAAAACTCCTTCGTCGACGCCCCCTCGGGGCCTTCGAAGGAGACGCGGACTCCGGCGCCGGTGTCTTCCAGCTTTACCACCTTCGTGCGCAGCATGATC
>CAXNJC010000216.1:0-3985 GCA_964202525.1 Pirellulales bacterium | reverse complement strand
AGCGTGCCCCGCGCCGTGGGCTGGGTCGACAACGGCGACGGCTCGCTGTCGGTGGCCTACGCGGCCCCCGGCGACACCAACATCGACTGGTCGATCGACATCCTCGACGCCTCCAACTTCCTCGCCGGGGGCAAGTTCGACACCGGCTCCCCGGCGATCTGGATCGAGGGCGACTTCAGCTACGACGGCGTGGTCGACATCCTCGACGCAGCCGACTTCTTCGCCACCGGCCTCTACGACGCGGGCAGCTACAACACCGCCCCCGGCCTGAGCGGCGGCGTGGCGGCGGTGCCGGAGCCGGCGGCGACCGGGGCGCTCGCGGTGGCGGTGGCGGGCATGGCAGCCGGTATCGGAAGGAGGCGTCGCCGCGGCTGAGGTCGCGACGGCGAGAGTGACACCATGACATCACCCGGGCAGCGCGGACGCGGATTCACCCTGGTGGAGCTCTTGGTCGTGATCGCGATCATCGCGGTCCTGATCGGACTGCTGCTGCCGGCGGTTCAGGCGGCCCGCGAGTCGGCCCGCCGCACGAAGTGCCTCAACAGCATGCGACAGGTCGGGCTGGCCACGCTCAGCTACGAGAGTTCGAAGAAGCGGCTTCCGCCGCGGCGGCACACGGTCGCGGTCGGCAACACGACGGCGTCGTCCGAGGCCTCGCCGCAGGTGATGATCCTGCCGTTCTTCGAGGAGGCGAACAAGTTCCAGCAGTTCGACCTTCGGTATCACGTGCGGACCGATGCGGCGCTCGATCCGGCGACACCCGCGAAGCCGGGGGCGAATGCCGCCGCCCGGATCGGCGACATCGCCTCGTTCCTCTGCCCATCCGATTCGTCGCCGCACACCATCGCCGGCGCGGGCCGCAGCAACTACTTCGTGTGCGTGGGCGGCGCCGCGTTTCGCGGCGGCGTGACCTGGAACGGCCGGTCGCTCGATGGCATCTTCGCCCAGCCGAATCCGCCGGCTGGAGGCGTGCTGCAGGGCGTCAAGCTCTCCGAGATCACCGACGGAACGTCGAAGACGGCCATGTTCTCGGAGGTGATGCGGGGTGCCAATGCGTTCAACGCCACCGACACGGTGCACACCACGGCATTCAACACCGCCTCGACGTTCGCGGCGCGGCAGCTCGCCGACGGCCGGACCGTGCCGCAGTGCCTGCCCAACGCCACGGAGACCCCGATCCAGTACACGGGCCAGCAATACTACCGCGGCGACCTGACGTATACGTTCATGTACACCCACACGCTGCCGCCCAACTGGAACGTCAAGTCGCAGACGGCTGCGCAGCAGCGGTACAACTGCGGCACGACGGCGTTCAGCGTGGCCCACATCGCCGCCTCGAGCTACCACCCCGGCGGTGCGGGCGTGGTCATGGCCGACGCCTCCACGCGATTCATCGCCGACTCCGTCGACTTCGACGTCTGGCAGGGGGTCGGCAGCCGCGCGGGCGGCGAGTCGGCCGATCTGAACTGAGTGAGTCTGGAAGCGCGAGGAGCCATGCCACACCGGCGTCGTGATCCCTGGGCGGTGCTCCTGCTGGCATGCCTGCTGCCCGTCGTAGCGCCCGCGTGCTCGGCGAAGACGGCCACGCGGCAGGCTGCGACGGGCCCCACGGTGGCCGACGGACTCGGGAACCTCCGCGACATGTTTCGCCAGGCGGCCGCCGGGAAGGCGACCCTGCCCAAGTCGGCGGCCGAGTTCACGGCCGTGGAGCCCTTCTATCCCTTGGCGGGACCGTTCGTTCTCTCGGGTGCCATCGACTGCGCCTGGGGGGCGGGGCTCAAGGAGGGTGTGGGGGCCGCTGCCACCAAGCGGCTCGCCTGGGACAAGTCAGCCGCCGAGGCGGGTGGCTGGGTGCTGTTTCAGGACGGCACGATCCGCGAGGTGACGGCCGCGGAGTTCGCCGCCGCCGCCAAGGCGACTCCCTAACCTCGATCCGGTGGAGCGATTCGCCCCACCCGGTGGTCGCTCGCGACCACCCCCGTGGGGCGATTCGCTCCATGACGCGGCGTCGCGAATGGCCCGCCTCCCGCCGCGGCGATCATGCTAGGGCCGGAAATACGATGTTCTGCGCGGCCTTGCGAAAATGCCAGGGCGTCTGGCACGGCGTGTGCAGTCGTGATGGATGCAGGGGGGCCGGTGAGGCGATTCGCCACACCGCCGTCCCCCGAGCGCGGACCCCTTCATGATGTCGAACGCCCCCATCCCGACGCGACCCATCGACGCGGACAGGCCCTCGCGGAGCCGGGTCGATGAGATTGTGATCGTCGCTCCCGCGTGCGACCGGTTCGCCGACTTCGTGGCGGCCGGCCACCGCGGCGAGGTGGGCGTTCATTTCTGCGTCGACGGCCGGTCGGCCCTGCGGATGAGCCGTCGGTTCCGGGCCGACGTCTGGCTCGTCGCGGCGACGCTTCCCGACATGTCGGGGTTCGATCTCGTGGAGATGCTCCTGCCATCGGTGGCGCGGGCGACGATGGAGCCGCTCCTGGCGGGAACGGCCGGGCCGCGCGACCGGATCGGCGCGGGCCTGCGAACCGCGGTGGTCGTGGTCGCTGAAAACTATTCGTTCGCGGACGAGGAGCGGGCCCTGCGGGCCGGTGCGGCGGGCTATGTCGCCGGCTCGATGACGCTCGATCTCCTGCGGGATGCGCGGCAGTGCCGGTACGCAGGGTATCGAGGGGAGAGGAGTCAGCCGGACGTGGTCATGGGCGGAGCGGCCCGGCACCCCCACGCGGATCGCCTTCCTCCATCCCGCCCACGCGGCTCGTGACCGCGAGGTCGCCGGTGACGTTGCCGATGGTCGCGAACACATCGGGGACCAGGTCGACGGCGAGCAGCAGGCCCAGCGGCTCCAGCGGCATGCCGGCCGCCTGCACCACCGGGAGGATCGTGCCCATGAAGCTCGCCTGGCCCGGGAGGCCCACCGAGCCGAGGCTCACCACCACCGCCAACAGCGCGGCCAGGGCGAGCGACCAGGAGTCGGGAGGAGTCCCATAGGCCCAGCCGATGAAGCTCGCCACGGTCACGTACTGAACCGGACTCGTGATCCGGAACAGCGAGACCGCCAGGGGGATGACGAGACCGCCGATCCGGGGCGGGTAGCCGAGCGCGACCGACGCCTGCATCATCGCGGGGACGCTCGCGAGTGAACTCTGCGTGCCGGCCGCGACGGCCTGGGCGGGGAGGGCCGCGGCGGCGAACCGGCGAAGCGTGGTGCCGCCGCCGAGGCACGCCACCGCGTAGACGGCGGCCGTGACCACCAGATACAGGCCGATCAAGACCGCCACGTACACGCCCAGGGCGCCGATCGCCGCCGCGCCCGCCTTGGCCGCGACCGGCAGGATCAGGGCGAACACGCCGAGCGGTCCCGCCAGCAGCACCCAGTCGACGATCACGATCATCGCATCGGCCACGGCGTGGGCCAGCGCAACCACTGGTTCGCGTCGGCTCGCCGGTAGCCGGGTGAGCGCGAAGGCGAACAGCAGCGAAAAGACCACCAGCGGGGCGATCGCCCCCTGCGCCGCGGCCGCCATCACGTTCACCGGCACGAGCGCGGTGATCCGCTCGAGAATGGTCGACCCGGGCACGGCCAGCGCCGGCTCGCCGGCCCCGGACGACCGCAGCACTGTCGCGAGATCATCGGCCCGCGGGCAGAGGGCGAAGATCCGGGGGGCCGCGACGGCCGCGAACGCCGACGCCGCCACCGAGAGCACCAGGATCCACGCCAACGCCCGCCGCGCGATCCGCCCGCCCGCGGCGACGTCGGCGGCCTGCGACACGCCCACCACGATCAGCGACACGACGAGCGGCACGACCGTCATCTGCAGCGCATGCAGCCAGAGGGTGCCGACGGGCCTGGCGACGGCCGCGACCGCATCCACCGAGCCGGGGGCCCAGCGGGCCAGCGCGAGGCCTGCGGCGGCTCCGCACACGAGGCCGACGAATACCCGCTGTCCGCCGGTCATGCCGCGTCTCCGGGGGGCGGGAG